>CAYLPA010000091.1:0-10727 GCA_964385385.1 uncultured Saprospiraceae bacterium
AACTTTAATATTATTTTTTGGTGGAACGTTACAAGAAACAAAAACTATTGATAGACAAATAAAAAGATATAATTTTTTCATGATTAAATGAATGTTTAAAAAAAGATAAAATTAGGAAGAAAATAATTATCCACCAAAATCATCAAAGGCAAGCATTTCTTCAGGAATTCCCCAATCATCAATCATCTTAATAACTGCAGCATTCATAAGTGGAGGTCCACAAAGATAATATTCAATATCTTCGGGTTCTTTGTGTTTACTCAAATATTCATCAATAATTACTTGATGAATAAATCCTGTTAGGCCGGTCCAATTATCTTCTTCTTTTGCTTCGGAAAGAGCGAGGTTAAAAGTGAAGTTCGGGAAGTTTTTTTCTATTTTCTTGAAATGTTCTTCATAAAAAATTTCTTGTTTTGAACGTGCACCATACCAAAAAGTAACTTTTCTTCCTGTTTTTACGGTGTTAAAAAGATGAAATATATGAGAACGCATAGGAGCCATTCCTGCTCCACCACCAATAAACATAATTTCTTTTTCGGTGTCTTTAATAAAAAACTCACCGTAAGGTCCAGACAGAGTTACTTTGTCACCGGGCTTCAAAGAGAAAATATATGATGAACATATTCCAGGATTTACTTTCATGAATTTCCCTTTATTTCTTTCCCATGGTGGAGTTGCAATTCGAATGTTTAGCATTACTATATTTCCTTCGTCGGGATAATTTGCCATAGAATATGCTCTGTAAGTTGGCTCGGGATTCTTCATTTTTAAATCCCACATTTTAAGATCATCCCATTCTTTGCGATATTCTTCTTCAATTTCAATATCTTTATATTCAACATTGATTTTTGGAACATCAATTTGAACATATCCTCCGGATTTAAAATTAAGAGTTTCGCCTTCGGGTAGTTTAACAACAAACTCTTTGATAAATGTTGAAACGTTTTTATTGGAAATAACTTCACATTCCCATTTTTTAATATCAAGAACTTCAGGTTCAAGTTTTATTTCCATGTCTTCTTTAACTTTCACCTGACAGCCCAATCGCCAATTGCTTGCTTGTTCTTTTCGAGTAAAGAAACCTGTTTCGGTGGGAAGAATTGAACCACCACCCGATGTTACCTGGCAACGACACATTCCGCAAGTTCCACCACCACCGCAAGCAGCAGGAAGAAATATTTTATTATTGCTAAGAGTTGATAGCAAAGTCGAACCTGCCGAAACATCAAGCACTTTATCTTCATTTATAGTAATCTTTACAGGTCCCGAAGGCACTAACTTTTTTCTGACGTATAATAATATTATTACTAAAGATAAAATGATAACTAAAAAGATAATAATGCTTATAAGTATTACTATTCCAATTCCTATTTTTAATGTAACCATTTTTTAAATATTTTTGTATTAAAATTTAATTCCCATAAAACTCATAAATGCAATTCCCATTAATCCTGTTAAAATAAAAGTTATTCCAATACCTCTTAGGGGTGCAGGAATATTTGAATAACGGATTTTTTCACGAAGGGCAGCAATTCCAATAATAGCGAGAAACCAACCTATTCCTGAGCCCAGTGCGAAAACCGAAGCTTCAGCTATTGACTGATATTCGCGTTCCTGCATAAATAGTGAGCTACCGAGAATTGCACAATTCACCGCAATAAGTGGTAGAAAAATACCTAATGATATATATAATGCAGGTGCAAATTTTTCAATAATCATTTCAACCAATTGTACCATTGAAGCTATAACAGCGATAAACATTATAAAACTTAAAAAGCTCAAATCAAGGGTAGAAAAATCAGAACTTAACCAAACTAATGCACCTTCTTTCAAAAGATAATTATGAATAAGATAATTAACAGGAACGGTAATAACAAGCACAAATATTACTGCGATGCCCAAACCGCTTGCAGTTTTAACGGTTTTCGAAACTGCAAGATATGAACACATTCCAAGAAAAAATGCAAACACAAGATTGTCAACAAATATTGACTTGACAAAAATATTAATTAAATTTTCCATTTTTTTATTATTTCTTTAATGTTATTGTTTTTCAATTAAATCTCTGTTAATACTACGTTGAATCCAAATAAATATACCGACAAAAATTAGAGCCATTGGTGGCAATATCATTAGTCCGTTGTTTTCGTAGCCGATGTTATATAAACCAATTTTCTCAAGGATAGGATATCCGAAAACTGTTCCCGAACCAAGCAACTCCCTGAAAAAAGCTAATAAAACGATAATAAATCCAAATCCTGCAGCATTACCAATTCCATCTAAAAATGATATCCATGGTTTGTTTCCCATTGCAAAAGCTTCGAGTCGTCCCATTATAATACAGTTCGTAATAATCAATCCAACAAAAACTGAGAGTTGTTTGCTGACTTCAAAAACATAAGCTTTTAAAATCTGGTCAACCAAAATCACTAAAGTTGCAATTACTACTAATTGAACAATAATTCTGATTCGTGGCGGTATTGTATTGCGAAGTATTGATATGATTACATTTGAAATTGCCAACACAGCCATAACTGACAATGCCATAACTATAGCAGGTTTTATTTGAACTGTAACAGCCAGTGTAGGGCAAATTCCAAGAATTAAAACAAGAACAGGATTTCCTTTACTTAGTGGATTTGTTAATGCTTTAATGTTCTTCGTTGAAAATAAAGATTCTTTTTCGCTCATTTTTTAATTGCTTTGATTTTTAAATAATTTACATAATTTTCCAAACATTTATTTATTGTTTCTTCAAGGGCTTTACTTGTGATTGTTCCACCTGAGATAGCATCAACTCCATGAATATCGTCGGGAGAAGCACCTCCTTTAACAACAGCAATAGGTTTAAATTCTTTCTGTTCATCAAATATTTTTTTCCCTTTAAATTTTTCCTGAAACCATTTTTGGTCAATTTCAGCTCCTAAGCCGGGTGTTTCTGCTTTGTGTGCAAAAGTAGCTCCGTATATTGTGTTAAAATCATCGTTGAGTGCAATATAGCCCCATATAGGTCCCCATAATCCTTTACCTAAAACAGGGATAATATATTTTATGCCATCATCAATATTGCATTCAAAAACAGGAAGTTTCCTTTTTTCAGGAGTTTTATCCAATTCTGCTTTTAAATTTGTATTAAAAGCATCGCCTTGTTTTTCTTCTCCTTTTGAATTTACTACAAAACTCTTTGTGATAAATTTATCATACAATTCTTCAGCATTTTCAACATCGCTTTTTATATCAATTGATGAAAGAATATCTTGTTTTTTCTTTATTTCAATATTTTTATTTTGAATCGGCTTAAGTTTTATTGCAGTAAAAGAAAGAATTGCCGCTACAATAATAACAAGAACTGAAGCATATGTAAAAATGTATAAGTTGCTAAAATTTCTCATAATTAATATCTTTAATAATTTTTAAGTTTTTAAAATTCCAATTCCATTAACTTATGAATTAACTTTTATTCTTTTAAGTCTTCGTTTGATATTCCCCTGATAAACGTAATGGTCAATTAATGGAGCAAAAACATTTAATAAAAGAATTGCTAACATAACACCTTCGGGGTAAGCTGGATTTAATACTCTAATGAGAACGGCAATGATGCCGATTAATAAACCATAAATGATTTTTCCTTTAGCAGTTTGGGCAGCAGTTACCGGGTCGGTAGCCATAAAAACTGCTCCGAAAGCAAATCCTCCAAGTAACAAATGTTGATATGCAGGTAATTCCATAAAAGCATTACCACCAAAAATATTAAATATTAATCCCATTATATATCCTCCGGCAAAAACCGAAGCCATAATTCTGAAACTTCCGATGCCTGTATAAATTAGAAATACAGCACCCAACAAAATAGCGAGAGTTGATGTTTCGCCAATAGAGCCGGGAATAAAACCAAAAAACATGTCTGACACACTTGTAGTATGAATATTTCCTGCTGCAGCTTCGGCTAAAGGAGTTGCACCTGAAAAACCATCAACAATTTTTTCGCCTTTGCTGAGTCCCGCAACCCAAATCGTGTCGCCCGACATTTGAGAAGGATAAGCAAAAAATAAAAATGCTCTTGTAAGTAAAGCAGGATTTAGAATATTCATTCCTGTTCCGCCGAATGCTTCCTTGCCAATTATAACAGCAAAAGCAGTTGCAACAGCAACCATCCAAAGAGGAACATCCACAGGAACTATCATTGGAATAAGTAAACCGGAAACAAAAAATCCCTCATTAATTTCATGCCCTCTTATATAAACAAAAACAAATTCAATGCCCAGACCAACAACATAAGACACAATAATCAATGGAAGAATTTTTAAAAATCCATACAAAAAAGTATTCCATATACTTATGTCTGTTTTGCCTAAAGAAAGAAAATGAAAATGTCCGGTGTTCCACATTCCAAACAACAAAGCTGGTACTAATGCAATCACCACAACTATCATTGTTCTTTTCATATCTATAGCATCCCTGATATGGCATCCCTTTTTTGTTACTTTATCAGGAACATAAAGAAATGTTTCAAAACTTTCGAAAACCGAAAGCCATTTTTCGTATTTACCTCCCTTTTCAAAGTTTGGCTTAATTTTATCAATATAATTTCTTAATGCTTTCATTAAAATATTTTTATTTTATAATTCTATTTTTTAAAAAACTCTAATTAGCTCATTTCTTTTATCATTAAATCCAATCCTTTTCTGATTATTGATTGTGCTTCAATTTTTGATGTACAAACAAATTCACATAAAGCAAAATCTTCTTCTGCAACTTCGTAAATTCCGAGTTGCTCCATTTGGTCAATATCTTCGACAATTATTGATTTTAGCAATTGAACAGGAAAAATATCCATAGGAAAAACTTTTTCATATTGTCCTGACATAACAAAAGCTCGATGACAGCCATGAAAATTTGTGTTAATTTTATATTCCTTTTTTGGAAACATCCATGAAATAAATGTTCTTGTAACACTGTATTTTTCTATGCCGGGAACTGCCCATCCAAAAAACTCCGGTTTATCTCCTTCAGGAATTACTGTGATTTGCGAATCGTAAAAACTAATATATCCATCTTTTTCGATTCTCGTCCCGCTTAAAACATTTCCACTAATAAACCTGATACTACCTTCTTCAATTTCGTTGTTTTGGATTATTGGTTTTATATAAGTCCCGTTAATGATTTTATAATATTTGGGATGTTTAACTTCCGAGCCTGTCAGAGCAATAACTTTCGTTGCATCATATATTCCTTCAATAAATAATCGTCCAATAGTAAGAACAGCTTGTGGATTAAGTTCCCATACTTTGTCGCCTTTATTTATTGGGTCAATATGATGGATTTGTATTCCAACGTTTCCTGCAGGATGAGGACCTGTAATATGATTTATCTGAACATTTTTTGTATTAAGAAAAACATTAGATTTTGTTTTATTTGGATTTATATTTAAATGCACAGTTCCTGAGGTTAATTTGGAAATTGCATCAATTCCTGCCTGAAAAATTTCTCCATTGCCATGAACAATAAAATCAAAATCGGGTGCTAAAGGATTTGTGTCAAAAGCAGAAATATGTATTGCTTTAGGTTTATCTTCAGGATTTGCAATTATTGAATATGGCCTTTGACGAATAAGAGTCCATACACCGCTTTTTAAAAGGTTTTCAATTATTTCTTCTTTGCTTAAATCTTTTGGATTTGCTTTTTTGAAATTAAGATAAGATATTTCATTGTCGGCAGTTATTCGAATTTCCTCTAACAATCTTTTTTCGCCTCTTTTTATTTCTGTAACTTTTCCGCTTACAGGAGAAGTGAAAATAATATTTTCTCTGTATTTGTCATAGAAAACAGGAGTTCCGGCTTTAACTTCATCACCGAGATTGACCAGCATTTTTGGAAAAACTCCAATAAAATCTGTTGGCTTCAATGCAAAACTCTTAGATGAAACTGTTGTGATAGTTTTATTAGCTTTTCCCAACAAATTTATGTCCAAGCCTTTCTTTATTTTAATGATTTTTGACATAATCTTTATTTATGTTATTGTCCTTTAAAAACCGTATTTAGTAATTCGTTTTTTGTTTATAACTGAAAAACAACTTAATGCATTAAGTTGCGTTGCATGTTTCTAAATATATTTATAAAAAAATATGTAAATGTAAAAAAACTATTTAAAAAAGAAAGAAAAATTTTTATGTAAAAAAAATAATTAGTTTTGCAAAAATTTTAAAAAATGAACTATACAAAAAAACAAGTTTTAAATGCATTAAGTCATGTTGATGACCCTGGTTTAAAAAAAGACCTTGTAAGTCTGAACATGATTGATAACATCGTGATTGATGGAAAAAATATAAAGTTTACGATTGTACTAACAACTCCGGCTTGCCCTTTAAAAGAAAAAATAAAGCAAGCATGTGTTGACGCAATTCACAAATATGTTGATAAAGATGCAGAAGTTGTTGTAGAATTATCTTCAAAAGTAACAACAAGTCGAAAGAAAGAAGAAACATTAATGCCGGGAGTAAAAAATATTATTGCTGTAGCATCTGGAAAAGGTGGTGTAGGAAAATCAACAGTTGCTGTTAATCTCGCAATTGCATTGTCAAAAACAGGTGCAAAAGTTGGTTTAGTTGATGCTGATATTTATGGTCCTTCAATTCCTATAATGTTTGATGTGGTTAATGAAAGACCTAAGGCTGTCGAAAAAGACGGAAAAACAAAGATGATTCCTATAAAGAAATACGGAATCAGTTTACTTTCAATTGGATTTTTTGTTGACCCGGATAAAGCATTATTATGGAGAGGTCCTATGGCATCAAATGCTTTAGGTCAGTTGTTTTCTGAAAGCGATTGGGGCGAACTGGATTATATGATTGTTGATTTACCTCCCGGAACCGGAGATATTCATTTAACTTTAGTTCAAAAATTATCTGTTACAGGAGTTGTTATTGTTAGCACTCCTCAGGAAGTTGCTCTTGCTGATGCACGAAAAGGTGTTTCAATGTTTCAGCAAAAGGAAATTAATGTTCCTGTTCTTGGTTTTATTGAAAACATGTCTTACTTCACTCCGGCAGAATTACCCGATAATAAATATTATATTTTCGGAAAAGATGGTTGTGTGAAACTTGCAAAGGATCTTAAAGTGCCAATCTTAGGACAAATACCTCTTGTGCAGAGCATCTGCGAATCCGGTGATAATGGAACTCCTATTGCTCTTGATAATGACTCACCGGCTTCTAAAGCATTTCAATCTGCTGCCGAAAAAGTTGCACAGCAAATTTCGATCAGGAATGTTAAACTTGATGCCACAAAAATAGTAGAGATTAAAACTAAATAAAAACCAAATAAAAAAAAATGGAAAACAAAAAAGAGTTAGAAATAAAAGTTAAGAATGTAATTGACCAAATTCGTCCTTATCTTGAAGCTGACGGTGGAAATATAGAATTTGTCGAATTAACCAATGATTATATTGTAAATGTAAGACTAATGGGTGCTTGTGCTTCTTGCCCCATGAGTACTATGACTTTGAAACAAGGTGTTGAAGGTGCTGTTAAGAAAGCATTGCCTGAAATAAAATCTGTTGAAGCTGTTTAGAAGAAAATAGTAATATATTATTTAACAGTTTTGTTGCTATTTCAAAAAAATGATTTATTTTTGCAGTCTTTTATTAGAGCAGAATTTTGTTAAATAAAAAATTACAGGGCGTTTAGCTCAGTTGGTTCAGAGCACCTCGTTTACACCGAGGGGGTCGGGGGTTCGAATCCCTCAACGCCCACAGAGAGGGAAAGTCAAAAGCTTTCCCTTTTTTTATACCAAATTTTATTTTGATGTTTTAGGTAGAGTACCTTAGATATTTATAGGAAAACATCTAAGAAAAAAATTAAGGTGCAAAGCACCGAAATATTATTTTTGTAATTAAATATCACGGTGCTCTGCACCTCAACTAAAAAACAAATCTACCATTTACTATAAAGATTATCGGTGCTCTGCACCTTTAATAATATTTCAAAAAAATAAATTATATTTTTTCCCTAAATAATTTCTTTTCCAAATTTATTAATTCTTTTATAACAAATAATTTTTAATCTAACACATCAAAACATTATTAATCATATTTATAAAGTTTAATTTCATTAAGATTATAAAAATTTGTCTGAAAAAATACCTTAAAAATACAACTCCAGTCATAAATCCAATTTATAGAATACCCATAGATAATACTGACGACGGTTCAGTCCAACATAGTTTTAAACATAATTCTTTTGTAGATTTAAAATATTATTTCTATGTTATTTAAGTTATTTGTTCAATATAATCTTTTTTGCGTATATTTGAATCTCGATTAAAACACTATTACGTTGTGCCGCATACTGCCGAAAAATTTGCAACTATGGAGACAAATGAAAAATTAAGAGAACAGATTTTTGAGATAATTAATAATCAACTCAGAGATAACGACCCACCTGAGACTAAAACAACATTCGATAGATTACAAAAACAAGGATATGATGATTTTCAAACCAGACAAATGATTGGACAATGTTTAGCGGTTGAGTTGTTTGATGTTTTGAAACATGGAAGGCCTTATAACAATGAACGATATATTAAGAATTTAATAACTTTACCTAAGGAACCATTTGATTAGTTTAAATGAAAAAGCTTTATATAAAAACTGAAGAGATAATAGTCTCTGACATAGAAATTAAGATTTGTAAATGAGAAAAACTCTGAAAAGAGAATACAGGCTTCGTTCAGCAAAGGATTGGATAAAAACTTATTCAGGAAACAATGTTGTTAAAGGGTATTCAAAAAAGTACTCCGTTGACAAATTATGTGCTGTTAAGGAATTAAGAATGATTGCATTTAAAATTTCAGAAGAGTACGAAAATCAGTTGCGTAAGTCGTTGGTATCACTTAAAAATCAAAGACTTTCATTAAAGAAAAAGCGAGAGGATGAATTAAAAGCCTCATGTGAATTTGAAAGTGATGAAAATTTTGCGATGATTCTTGGATGTACAAGCGGAGGATTTCCATACGGAGTAACATATGAAGAAATGGATGAAATAAATAAACGTGAAATAGAATAAAATGCCAGCAGGACAAGCACATACTACTTGGTTTCCAGAACTCAAAGACATTCTGAAGACAAAATGGAATTCAAAACTTACTATACCACAACAGTTTGATTTAGTAAAGGAATTAAATAAAAAATTGAACCAAATAAGAATCGACTTGAATATTCAACCTCCTATGATGTGGTGTCCAAAATGTCAGAAGAGAGAGCGGTCAAGATTTACTGATGTTTCAATTACAGCAATGTACTACGCTTTGAAAAGATTTGAATTGTGCGAGGATGAATATTTCAAAAGACTATTAAGAGACTGGAAAAAATATTCAGTAACTGAAAACATAGATATTTACGGTAAAAGTAAAGAGACAGTAGAAAATAAGAATAATGAACATGATTAATAAAAGCACGAAAACACAACAATAGTAATCGTTGAACAACTACCAATAAACAACCATAAACATTAATTTCTCCCGATTGAATCTTAATAATACAAATCTTCAATTTCGTCTAAACCTTCAATTATTAGTATGTCATTTACCGGATTTGGATAAAAAGAAATTTTAGTTTTTCCCAAAAACAAAATATTTATTCAAACACAATACTATTTATAATAAATTATTTTAACTTTGAAAACTAAAACTGTTTTTTGTCTATAAGACGGTATTCAGATAAAAAGCTTTAATGTTTTTTGTTTACAAGTTAGTTGCAATATGAGGCAAGTGACATTCTGTAACATTAAATACTTAAGATTATGAATTTAGATGAACTTAATGAATATTCTTTTAATATTTTTTTAGTAATTGGAGTTATCGGTTTTGGAGCTCTGATATTAATCCCTGGATTAGCATTGGTTTTACCTTTTTGGTCTTTTCAGCATGACAGTTTTATTATATTACTTTCCATTTCAATGTGGATGTCAACTTTTACTTTGCCAGCTCTTTCAAAAATTGGAATAATTAATATCATGACAAGATTAACTGGTTGGAGCACATCAAGTAAAAGAACTCAAATAAATTATCTACGCAGCAGAGATAGATTTAGATATAACATAGAAAAATCTAAGCAAAGTTTTGTATGGGGAATATTCTATGCGATAACTATAGTATTGCCAATAGGTGCGACATTATATATAGTGATTCACCCAGATGACAAGGGGTTTATTGCATTGATTCCACTATTTATAAACCTGATTCTGACATTAATATTTATTGTCAATAGTCAAGATTTCTTATTGGGACTAATACCTGCATGTATCTCGATAATTTGTATATTGTTCTTATGGTTTCATCCTGAATTTCATCCTTTAAAAATATTTACTGTTTATATAACGACTGGAGAAGTTGTTATTTCAGGTATTGTATCAGGTTCAAATACATAAATACTACAACTAACCTACAATAAAAGTAAACGCTATATGCAGTTTGTAAAATGTATAATTAATTTTAACTTTAGTAGTGAATTATAAAACTTTTAGAAATCTGAAAGCCGCTTCAACTCTTATTGTGAACCTTTAATACTTCACCACCTTAAACGACCCCAAAAACTTTCCCGTTTAAACCTTCAATTATTAGTATGTCATTTACCGGATTGGGGTAAAAAGAAATTTTAGTTTTATCATAAAACAAGATATTTATTCAAACACAATACTATTTATAATAAATTTTTTAACTTTGAAAAAAAA
>CAYLPA010000092.1:0-7301 GCA_964385385.1 uncultured Saprospiraceae bacterium
TATAAAGTTCATGATTGCTTTCATCGGAAAGTACAACATCGAAACCGCAATTAGAGAATAGTGATTGCCAGAAAGGATAATTTTCGTACATGTTTAATACCCTTGGAATACCAATGCGAATTTTATTTGAGGAAAACCTGAGTTTAGGCTCACGGTTAAACAGAATCTGTCGTTTGTAATCGAAAATATTCAATCCTCGGGTAATTGCAGTAATGTTATTTGTAAATACCTTTTCACATTTATTACCGGAAAAGCATTTACCTCCATTCGGGAATTTGTAAGTGGTAATTTGGCAGTTATTAGTACACCCGGAGCAAGTTGAAAGTTTTGTTGAATAGTTAACCGTATTATCTAGATTTTTGAATCCAATAAATGTACTCATAGATGTTTCTGACATACTTTTCTTCAAAGCATATAATGCTGCTCCGTAAGCACCCATTAATTCAGGTTTATCCGATACTACTATTTTTTTTCCTGATAATAGTTCAAGACTCCTAAATACTGCTTTATTCTTAAAAGTACCACCCTGCACCACAATGATATTTCCAATACCTGAATTGCTTTTTATTCTTAATACTTTATTTAGGCAATTCTTAACAACCGAATATGCCAAACCTGCGGACAAATCAGAAACCGTTGCTCCATCTCGTAAAGCTTGCTTTACTTTTGAATTCATAAAAACCGTGCAGCGTGAGCCTAAGTCGTAGGGAGCTTTTGATTGTGTTGCAAGTGTTGCAAATTCCCCGGGCTTATACCCAAGTGTATTGGCAAATCCTTCTACAAATGAGCCACAGCCTGAAGAACATGCCTCATTAATTTCAATATTTGAAATGGTATTGTTGTTAACAAATATAGCTTTGATATCTTGTCCGCCAATGTCAAGAACAAAAGATACTTCGGGTTCAATTTTTTGCGCTGCAACAAAATGAGCAACTGTTTCAACTACTCCATAATCAATACCCAGAGCTGATTTAATCAATTCTTCACCATAACCTGTAACTGCTGATTTTGCTATATGAATTATCGAGTTGTTTTGTTTAAGTTGAAGTCCAAATTCATTTAACCCTTCAATAACTGCTTCTAAAGGTTTTCCATTATTGTTTTTATAATAATGATACACTAGAGAACCTTCAAGATCAAGGATGACAACCTTTGTTGTTGTAGACCCTGAATCAATTCCTAAAAAGTATTTTCCTTCGTTTTTTAACTTTTTTTGTGGTATTGTAATAACATGTCGGTTGGCTTCCCAACTTGCAAATTCACTACTATTATTAAACAATGGATTGAGTGTGCTATTTTCAGAAGAACTTTGTTTAGCTGATTTTATAATATCTATAAACTCAGTAATTCTAATAATTTTCTGAGTAGTAGTAATTGATAAGGCAGTTCCCAATGCGGTAAACATTTCAGCATGTTCCGGAACAATGATACTTTCTTTATTAATTTTTAAAAGTCTTGAAAATGATTCTCTCAAATAACTAATATAAGTTAATGGTCCCCCACAAAAGAGTATCTCAGGTTCAATAGAACAACCTCTTGCAAGGGTATTGATAATTTGTCCAGCTACCGCTTCAAAAATAGAGGCAGCTATATCAGCCATATTTATTTTTCGGCTCACCAAATTTTGTATGTCGGTTTTAGCAAATACTCCACAGCGTGAAGCAATGGGATATATTTTTGTTGATTTCCATGCTAAATCATTCAATTCTGAAATAGTAACATTTAATAATGCAGCCATTTGGTCAATATAAGCTCCCGTACCTCCTGCACAATTTCCATTCATTCTGATATCAGGATTTTTAAAATTTGAGAATAGTACCAGTTTTGCATCTTCTCCGCCAATATCAATAAGACTTTTCACACCGGAATATCGTTTTACAACAAGTGATGCAGCTGCAATTATTTCTTGTATAAATAAAGTATTTGTATTTTCAGCAATTCCCATTGCTGTAGAACCTGAAAATGCCGTTTGTATATTTATATCTCCATATTTATTGTATATATCACTTAATAAAGTTATTAGTGTTTCATTAATTCGTGTATTATGTCTTACATAACTTGAAAATATTATATTCTCTGCTAAATCAGTCAATACCGCCTTTGCGGTTGTGGAACCTATGTCGACTCCTAATCTAAATGTTTTCATATTCTCTCTTTTTTTAATTCGACAATAAAGTTTGACACTGCTGTCAAATCAATTGCAAAAAAGATCAATCAGGCTTCAACCAATTACGTAAGATTCTTTTTACTTCATCTTTTCGTGTAAACATAAACTTTGATAGTTTTTCCTCATTTTGATCAAAAAAGAATTCCATTAATAGAGCTTTTGTTACAAATGGGAAAGCACATAATCCGAAAATATTTACAAATAAATCCTCTAAAGTGAATGAAACAACATTACCAGATTTAATTTCATCATCAATTTGAAAAATTAATTTATCAAAATTCAAATTGCGCTGTTTAATTAACTGAATAATCCAGTCGGGTTCACGAGTTAATTCCCATGCCATAAATGAAGGAACCATTGGATGTTTGATTATAAGGTTAATATATTCATCAACAAAGGATTCAATTTTAACAATTAGAGGCATAGTCTCATCGCTAATAAGTGACGATACAGTAGGGACTATTTTATTTTCTAAATTATTTAGAACTTTCTTAACCAAATGGTTCTTACTCCTAAAATAGTAATTTAAAGATGTACGACTAATATTAGCTTCATCTGCTATCTGTCCCATTTTGGCTGAATCAACACCATATTCCAAAAATACTTTGTTCGCAGCTTCAATTATTTTAGTTTCAATTTCAGTTATTTCGATATTATCTGTAATCATAAGGTTTAACATTAGTGTTTGACGTTGGTGTCAAAGATACGAAATGTTTTTAATAGTTGTTCCCTTTTATATAAAATAATATTAAAGGAATTAGTTCTTTCTATTTTATTAAAAATGAGGGTGTTTCTCAAACGAATCCTTGATTTGATGAATTTGCAAATCACTTTTTATTAATGTGTTTGAGGTAGATTGGTCAATATTGTAAGATTTCTATTTGTTAAAACTAGCAATCATCTAGTTCCCCTATATTTTTTTGTATTCTCTTTAATGCATCAATTATCATATTCGTTTCATCCACGTTTACTCCTTTTTGTAATTTATCTATGTTTTTTATCACATATGGAGTCACATCGTTTAATATTTTCTCACCTGCTTTTGTTATAAATAGCTGGTTGATTCTATTGTCTTCTTGGGAGGGAATTCTGGCTATATAGTTTTTCTTCTCCAAGGTATTCACTAGTCTTGTCATTGATGTTTTATCACGGTTCGTTATGCAAGCTAATTTGTTTTGAGACGCACCATTACAATCCGACAATATTTTAAGTGCTACAAATTGTTCTTTGGTTAAATCAAAACCAAGTGATTGAAGTTCTTTATTTTGATAATAATCTAGCATTTTGGCTGTTCTAACTAACCACGGTATTAACTGATTTCCTAAATTGTTCATTATAATATCTTCGTTTATGTTATAAATTTAACAAAAAACATTGGGTGCACTTTATTGGCTAGTTATTTTTTTTCGTTTCTATATAATAGTTTATTTTTCAATTTGTATGGTTGTTACTGTTTTTACACTTGGCGGTAACTTGTAGATAACAACCGTTAATGCTTTTTATCTACCAACCCTTAGCCAGATAAAAACCATTAATTATATTCAAAGTTAAAAAATTATTATAAATATTAACTAAATTATTGGGATTTTAATCGAGCTTTTGCAATTGACCGAAAATCAAAATCACCTTTGATAAATTTGCTGCTAACATACAAACTATCTCCTGGACCACACTCCAATATTGATTTAACATTATTACCACTCAAATAAATAATAGTTTTATAAAAATCGAGTTTACTAATAATATTTCTAACAACTTCTTGTTTTATTTCATCTGAATGTTTAATGATTTTACTGTCAACAAATGAAACTATTGGAATTTCGCTGTCAGAAATAGCAAAATCATTAACAAGAGAAATAAACTTCTGCTTGTGATTTTTCAACAATTTTGTGTGATAGGAATTCGAAACATTAAGTATGCTTGTATGTATTGCTCCTTCACTAATTAAAAAATTTATTGATTCTTTGATTTCAGTTTTTTCTCCGGTAATAATAAATGAGTAAG
Organism: uncultured Saprospiraceae bacterium; assembly: GCA_964385385.1. Classification (GTDB taxonomy): domain Bacteria; phylum Bacteroidota; class Bacteroidia; order Bacteroidales; family CAYLPA01; genus CAYLPA01. Next base: position 4,172 of record CAYLPA010000092.1, read on the forward strand.
CACCATTTTTAATTACTAATTCAATGCTTGTCCATTTTTTTAAAGTATGAATCAGGTCTTCTTGTTCAAATCCAATTACTGTAGCCATAGCATACTCACTGCCTGAAAGAATTTCTTTAACTTGTTGATATGCTTTTTTTATCAATAAAAGACCACTCTCGAAATTAACAACTTTTGAATGATACATTGCCGCATACAAACCCATGCTAAAACCAGCAACATAATCAGGTTTAATATTTTTTGAATTTAGTATATCCGAAAATATGCAGCTAAAAATATAAGTAAGATATTGATTTTTTAATTCATCGGATAAATAATCATTATTTACAATATCGAATTTTCTTAGGTCAACATCTAATATTTCAGAAGCTTTATTTAGATATGGGTATAATTCAATAGAATTATTTTCAAGAACTTTAATTTCTTTACCAGTATATTTTATTACAAAAGCCGGAAAAAAATGTGCTTCTTTTTGTTTCATTTTATTAAAATGCAATCAAATTTTACAAAAGATTCATTAAAAAAATATGTAGCAGATTCTAATGATATTTTATTATTCTTCATCAAACTTTTTGCAAAAGCATAAAAATTAATACTTATTCTATGATTAGCAGGGTCTGACAAAAAAATCAATTCAATATCTTTAAAATCATAATCCTTGACGTTCATATTAAAAGCTTTAAAAAAAGCTTCTTTACACGAAAAACCAAGTGCAAGACAAGTAGTAAAAAACTTTTTATATGAAGAATAATTCTCTAATTCTTTTTGAGTATAAATTGTTGAGAGAAAGCTGGAAGAAAGTGGAGCAAGATTATATTTTTCAAATCTAATAATTTCTTCAATATCTACTCCACATCCATAAATCATTATTTTGCTATGATTTGTTTAGAATGGCATTTTCATGTTCGATAATCAACATTTGCATAGAAATAAGCTCACCAATTGTTCTAACAGGATTTTTGACACTATATTTTCCGATAGTTTTTAGTTCGATATTCAAATCATACTTTTCTTTAAATATCTCTATCAACTCTAAAAACATCAATGAATCTCCATCAAGGTCATCAAAAATATGTGTTGAGTCTTTTATTTCAGAAGTATCAACTTCGCATTCATTAGCAAAGAAATCAATTATAATTTCTTTTACTTCTTTTGCAATTTGTTCTGTAATTTCAGCCATATATTTAAAAAATATTTAAGTACAAAAATATACTATTTTTAATAAATACATAGAGAAAAATAAAAAAATAAAAATTATAAAGAAAAGTTCATGAATAAATTGCAAGACTCTAACCTGATTAATTCATGCGTTTATTTTTTGTCCTAATCAAGACGTCAAAGCCTGAAGCTGTATTCTCATACTGCAAGGGCTTTGCAACGAAGAGTAGGGCAAAAAAGAAATGCACCTTTGGTAAAATTTGAAAAAGTTTTTTGTAAAATCATTTTTGCTAATCTTATGATTTATATTTAAATAAAACAAAATTTTAATTTTCATGAATTAATCAGGCTAATACTTTTTTATCACAATACTGGAATTATGTCCTCCAAATCCAAAAGAATTTGAAATTGCACAAGAAATATCAAGTTCACGACTTTTGTTTGGCACATAATCTAAATCCAATTCAGGGTCAGAATTAATCAAGTTTATAGTTGGGTGAACCTTTGAATCATAAACCGACTGAACAGTTATTGCAGTTTCGATGGCACCGGCAGCAGCAATTGTATGTCCAAGCATTGACTTTGTTGATGAAATTGCAATATTTTTTGCATGATCCCCAAAAACAGTTTTAATAGCTTTGCTCTCATACAAATCATTTAAAATTGTGGAAGTTCCATGAGCATTAATATAATTTATTTCTGACTTTTGAACTCCAGAATTTTTCAAAGCATTTTCCATAGTTTTTGCCATTCCAACACCATCGGTACTTGGAGACATAATATTATAAGCTTCGCTAAGAAGGGCATATCCCGCTATTTCGGCATAAATCTTTGCTTTTCGTTTCAGAGCAGATTTCTCACTTTCGAGAATTAAAATTCCGGCTCCTTCACCAATCACAAATCCATCTCTGTCTCTCGAAAAAGGTCGGCTGGCTTTTGAAGGTTCTTCATTATTTGTCGAAAGTGCGAACAATGAGTTAAAACCGGAAATTTCTTCAGGATTGATAATTGAATCGGAACCACCAACAATTACAAGGTCAGCATTACCACGACTTATCAAGTCATAAGCATTTGCTATGGCATAAGCCGAAGATGCACAAGCTGTGGCAACAGTATAACTCGGACCTTGAAAACCGTATTCTATAGAAATCCATGCTGCTACTGCATTGTTCATCCCTTTTAGAATTGAATTTTTAGGATTAATATCTTTTTCCAAACTGGAATTTCCTGTACTTAAAATTCCAAGAATCACTGCACAGCGGTCTTTATCAAAATAATCAAAATCTATTTCATTTTCTTCAATACATGCTTTAACACAAGCCGTATTCATTTGAGTAACGCGTGTCATTTGTTTTGCCATACGTTTTTTGATATACTTTTTAGAATATTCATCAAAACCTTCAGGCAACTCAGCTGCAATCTGTGTTTCTAAACCAACAGGGTCAAATAAACTTATCTTTTTTACACCGTTTTTTCCTTCCAATAAATTCTTCCAAGTTTCAGAAATACTTAAACCCAATGCACTAATTACGTTTATTCCGGTAACTACAACTTTATCTTTCATTGTAAAATAATTTGTTCTTTATTTACAAATTTAATTTTTCTTCCAATCCCAAACATTCACTCATTGCAAATTCCAGAGCTTCAACTTCACAAACTTTTTTTTCTATTAATGCTGTTGCAAATTTCTTATACGCATCCCGAATAGCTGACACAACTATATCTTCCTGTGATTTTGAAAATGTGATTTCTTCATCATTATTCTGCATTTTATAAAAACAATCTGCAACATCAGGTTCATTCTCTTTAGCAGAAACAAAATTACTCAATTGAGTTATGAGTGGCAAATATTTTTCTTGTGAATCGCTTCCTTTTGTATATTTAAGAATTGATTCATACAATAATTTCGCACCAATATTATCCATCATTTCAAAAACACCAATATCAAACAAATTTCTTTTAATAATTTCAT
>CAYLPA010000092.1:7401-10451 GCA_964385385.1 uncultured Saprospiraceae bacterium
AGTTCACTGGTTTCTTCAAGAACCATTTCCGAAATATGTTTGGATGGAAAATTAACCTGAAAATATTTCAATTTGCTTATGTCAATTTTATACAAATCAATCATCCGCTTCAATCCTTTAAAAAAAACAGAATTGTCTTTTTCGTTAAATTGTTCATGAAGGTTTTCATTAAACATCTGAGCCAAATGATGATATCCTTTTTCATATTCTTCTTTAGGATTCATCCAATAAGCAGGTCTTTTATTTAGCATTGCTGCCGGTTTTTTTCCACCTACAGATTCGAAATAAACATTTTCGAGATATAATCCTTTTGGTTTTTCCGATTCATCGGCTTGAAGAATAATTGCCCCTGCCCCATCGCTTAAAAAATACCTAAGAAAAAGTTCTTCTTTTTTTACAATTTTCTGGTTATAATAATCGGCACGAAGTTCTGACGAAGACATACTTGAAGATAAAACAAGAGCAGTTTTAAATCTTCCGTTCTTTATAAAATCGTGGGCAACAGCTAAAGCTTTATAAGCTGAGGTACAATTTGCATGAATTCCCATTTCGGCACAACGTTCAATTCCTAATTCCTCTTGAATACGAACAGAAGTTGTAGGCATCTGATCCTGATGTGCACTGCCATAAGAAATAAAATCAATCTCCGAAATGTCAATGTCAGCAACTTTTAAAGCATTCTTTGCTGCCTTAACAGACATTGTAATATTATCTTCGGTAAATTCCTTTGTTACGGGGTCAATGGCAAAATAGTAATTTTCGACTTCGAGCAGTTCTTCCATCAATTTTTTCATTCGCTTTAACCATCTCGAAATCTTTGGTGGGGCTTCTGTTAATTCACCCAAATATTCATCAACTTGATGTATCGTGATAGGCTTGCCCGGAAAATACGAACCTGTTCCAATAATTTTTACCGATTTGCTATTTTGCATTTTAATTTAAAAATTCTTTTAGATATACTTTTTTCAACTCTTTTAAGTGTTTTACAGGAAGACTTTCGATTAGCTCAACAGCAGTTGAAACAATTTCATTTTTTGGAACAATCATATCAATCAATCCTACTTCTTTTGCTTCATTTGCAGAAATGTTTTTCCCTGTAAGGCAATACTCAATAGTTTTTGCTTTTCCGCTGCAAATATACATATTTTGTATTCCTCCGAGTCCGGGCAATAAATCAAATGATGATTCGGGTAATGCAAATAAAGCACCTTGAGTTGAAATTCTGTAATGAGCAAATAATGCTAACTCAAAAGCAGCACCAAAACATACTCCCCGAACACAAGCCACAACAGGATAAGGCATTTGACTTATTTCATAAAAACTTCTGCAATTCTGCAAAACCGACGGCGGAATTTCTCCCTTTAAGCCATGAAAATAAGATAATAGTTCGTCAATATTAGCACCGGAAGAAAAATGTCTTCCTTCGGAAAGAATGATTAAAGCTGAAATTTCTTTATTATCTTTTAATTTATTTTCAACAATATCCGACAATTCTGAAAAAAACAAATTACTCATTTCATTTTTCGGAGGAGATGAAAGCTTCAGATAAGCAATTCGGTTTTTTATTTCAAATTTCAGATTTTTATTTTCCATAATTAAGGGGACTTCTAATAATTTCGGCAACAAACAATCCCACTGCTCTGTTTTTCGAATGTGATATTGAGACTTCAATTGAAGCAATATTTTTTGCTTTAATCATGTTTTCAATATTTTTAGAATATTTCAAAAAAGGTTTTCCTGAAACATCGTTAAGGATTTCAATTTCATTAAAAACGAGTTTAGATTCCAGAAATTTTTCTAACGCTATTTTGAGCAAATACCTTCCTGATAGACTTCCGGTTGATTTTTTGTCTCCATATAAATCAATTTCCATTTGAGAAAAAAGATCATTTTTATCATTTTCTTCTAATATTTTCTCAAAATCAGGATAAGAAATTATATAATCTTTTTTATAAATCATCTTCCACAGATACCTTTTCTGCTAATTTGCAAAATAATATTGTTTCTTCTTCTAAAGCTTTTTCATACTCCATAGTTTCAACATTTCTAATGCTTTGAACTATTGCCCGAATTACATCAACAGGTCTGTTTGAAACAAGTTTATTGCATAATTCAATTCCATAGTTCATGGTTGATTTAGCTTCAACAATATTATCAATAATGCCAAGTTCCTTTGCTATAATGGAATTTATCGTATCAGCCTTTAGGATGATTTCAATTGCTCTTGCTTTTCCCACAACTTTGGTAAGATTCTGTGTTCCTCCAAGTCCCGGCATTAACTCATGATTTGCTTCAGGAAAAGCAAAAAGAGCTTTCTCGGAAGCAATTTTAATATCAGCATTCAACACAATTTCTAAACCTCCACCAAAGCAAACACCTTCAATTGCAGCAATAACAGGAATATTATATGAAAGAATTTGTTTTAACAATTTCTTTCCTTTGTTCAGCTCATCTTCCAACTCTCCATTCTTAAGCATATTGAAAATAGCAGAAATATCAGCACCTGCAGAAAAATTTCTTCCCGTACTATGTATTAAAATAGATTTGCAATTATCGTCACCAGCAAATTTTTGCAAAACATCGGGAGCAATAAACTCGGGTTTGTTCAACAAATTATTAGGTTTATTGTCAATGCTGATAAAGCAAATATTATCAACTAATTCTATTTTATTCATAGACTATCTGTTAGAATTTTCGGTACATCAAGTGGTGTTCTGTCTTTATCAACAAAAATACATTTGATTTCTGCTTTAGCAATTTTTTGATTAGTATCCTTATTTCTTATCATCTGAGAAAATATTAAATAAAAACCTGATTTCTGCATACTTGTGTCAATAAAAGTATTATCAAAAATATTCAGCTCGTTAATGTATTTTATGTTTGTTTCAATTACGATTAAAAAATTCTTTGTCTTTTTAAAATAATCCAACAAATTAAATTCATTCATTATTTCCCATCTTGCCTGCTCGAGATAATTTAGATATACAGCATTATTAACATGCCCAAAACTATCAAGTTCATAACCCCTAACGGTAAAATTATATTTATAT
>CAYLPA010000093.1:0-10418 GCA_964385385.1 uncultured Saprospiraceae bacterium
GTCAGACAGGCTTTGTTATCTTCAATTTTAGGATTAAAATAGTTTTATTAAAATTTAAAAAAAAATTTATTATGGTAAATGGAAAAGAATTGAAAGTTTCTGCTATCGAAAACGGAACAGTAATAGATCATATCCCATCAAAAAGTGTTTTTCAGGTTATAAAATTTTTAAACCTTGAAAGTTATAAAAACCAGTTGTATTTCGGCATTAATCTTGAAAGTAAAAAATATGAAAAAAAAGGCATTATAAAAATCCGTAACCGATACATAAAAAGTGAAGAAGCTAACAAAATTGCATTAGTTGCCCCAACAGCAACTCTTATAGAAATTAAAAATTTTCAGGTTATTAATAAATACAATGTGACAATTCCTGACAAAATCAATAAATTTATTAAATGCATCAATCCAAATTGCATTACTAATGTTCAGAATATTCCAACAAAATTTTCAATAATTGACAAAGATAATTTGAAACTACATTGTCATTATTGTGAAAAAGTTTTAACTCAGGAAAATATGATTTTTTTATAATTACTAAATATCCTTGCTAAAGGAAAAGTTTAGAAGTAGCAAATATCAATTTGACAATTTTTTCTTTATTATTTAGGAAGAATTTTAGATAAAATTTGTTAATTAGCATCTTATTATTAAATATTTGAAATATCAATAATCAATTAATTTAAAAAAATAAACAGTCATGAAAAAATTTACTCCATTAGTTTTGACTTTGATTTTTATTTTCAATTTCAATTCATTTACACAAGCACAAAAAAAAGATAAAGGAATGTTCAAAGAATACGAACCTGGCTATTACCAGAATTCTATTTTAAAGGATGTTCGTAATGTTGAAAAAAGCCAAAAAGTCAAAAAAGTTGACAAACGTTTTTTAATGGACCAAAGCGGAAGAACTCTTCCTAACAAACTTGATTTTTATAAAACAAGCTGGCATCAACCATCAATTTCGCAAGGAAATGCAGGAACTTGCTGGTGTTTTTCAACGATTTCGTTTTTCGAATCGGAAGTTTACAGACTACAAAAAAAAGAAGTAAAGCTTTCAGAAATTTATATCGTTTACTGGGAATATGTTGAAAAAGCAAAGCGATATATTAAAAAAAGAGGCAACTCAAGTTTTAGTCAGGGCTCCGAATCTAATGCAGTAACAAGAATGTTTAAAATGTATGGTGCAATGCCTTGGGATGTTTACAATGGTTTGAAAGATGGAAGAAAATTTCATTCTCATGCTAAGATGTTTGAAGAAATGAGTTCTTATCTGAAAGTCTTGAAGAAAACAAATGCATGGAACCAAAAAGAAGCTATTGAAACTATTAAAGAAATCATGAATTTCTATATTGGAGAACCACCGACAGAATTTAAAGTTGATGGAAAAACTTATACAGCAAAAACATATTTTAAAGATTATCTAAAAATAAATCCTGAGGATTATGTGGATGTACTTTCTTATATGCAAGAACCTTATTGGAAAAAAGTTGAGTATAAGGTAACAGATAATTGGTGGCATAGCAAAGATTATTATAATATTCCTGTCGAACTTTTTATGAGTGTTATAAAGAAATCAATTGAAAAAGGCTACACAATTGGTATTGGCGGCGACGTTTCTGAAGCAGGTTTTTCAAGAGCTACCAATGTTGCTCTTATTCCTAAATTTGACATCCCCTCAGAATATATTGATGATAATTCGCGACAGTTCAGATTTTCGAACAAAACAACAACCGACGACCATGGAATGCACGTGGTAGGTTTTTATGTTGATGAAAGTGGCGATATCTGGTTTTTAGTCAAAGACTCAAGTTCAGGTTCACGAAACAATGATGAAACTGCTCCTGAATTTGGTTATTATTTTTTCCATCAAGATTATATTAAATTAAAAATGATGGATTTTATAGTTCATAAAGATATGTTCAAAGACATTCTAAAAAAGTTTTAGTAAAGATTTTGAGATTAGTTTTGATGTAAATACTCGTTACTCGTTTCTCGTTACTTGTAGCTCGGGGTTCGTTTTTCAGTTTCTTAAACTATTTATTATTGCTTAGCTTTTTTATCACTTTCTCTTTAGTATCTCGAGGAATTATTGTTGAACGATGATATTCAATATTTTCATCAAATAATTTTCTGTATGTGATATGTCTATTTGCAAAAACGCCCCCAACAGACTCATGTAAGGTCCTCATTTTAGGATTAAAATCACCAACCCACGAAAGTTCAATATGGGTATAGTGGGGCTTTGTTTTCATAACCTTGTCCAAATTCCAAAATATACCAGATTCTACTCCCGACTTTTGATATTTGGGAACAATCCCCATAATTGTTATTCTGGACCTTGTTATAATATTACTTTTCAATAAACGGTTAAACTTTAACATTTTTAACAAATTCATTTTACCGTCAAATTGTTTTATCACCTGATTAATATCGGGAATCATCACCAAAAAAGCTATCGGTTTATTTTCAGCATAAACTAACCAAATAAATTCTTCAACAACAAATTTTTTCAACTCTTTAAGAGTTCTTCTTAATTCATCAAAAGCAACAGGAGTATTATTTTCGTGAAACTCCCAGGCAGTGTCATAAATTTCTTTAATGTCTCTCAAATATTTTTCAGCATTGTCAATTCTAAAATGTTTAAAGGTATATACTTTCTTTTGTTGAATCCATCCTGCGATTTTCCAGAAACGTTCAGGAAAAGGTTTTTTGAGGTCTAAAGAATTGCTAACTTGTTCGAAATAAAATTTAAAACCATAGTCTTCAAAAAAATCTTTATAGTAAGGGTAATTATATTGCATTCCATAAGCCGGCTGAGTAAATCCTTCTACTAACAATCCCCAGAATCTATCGTTTTCACCAAAATTAATAGGACCGTCCATTGCTTTCATTCCTTTTTCCAACAGCCATTCCTTGCATTTATCAAACAACATTAAAGCAGCTTTCTTGTCATTAATACATTCAAAGAAACCCATTCCGCCTGTTGGCTGATCGAAATTATTCGCCTTTTTCCAGTTAATAAATGCTGCAACTCTTCCAATTAGTTCGTCTTTATCATTTTTTAAAATCCAGCGAACAGTTTCTCCATTTCTATAAAAAACATTTTTTTTAGGATTAAAAACAGCTTCGACTTGAGAATCAAGAGGGCATACCCAAAAATCATCATCTTTATAAATTATTCTAGCAACATCAAGAAATTGTTTTGCTGTTTTTCTGCTTTTAACTTCAATAAGTTTCATAATAATATTCTGATAAATACTTAGCAAATTTATAATAAAAAAAACAATAATATCAGGATATTTCCGATATTATTACCATGACTTAATAAAAGATACTGATGATTAATTTATAATCAAGTCAAAAACAATTTCATGTTTTGGACAATTCTTTTATTTGAATAATTGCACAATTATCAAAATTGAAAACTTAATATGAAAAGATGCTAAATTATCTTTATATATTTGCATAATTATTAATTCTTATAAAGTGAAAAAAATATATTCCTTTCTTATAAAATCTTATATAGGACCATTTGTAGTAACTTTTTTCATAGTGCTGTTTATTTTATTAATGCAATTTCTATGGAAATACATTGATGACCTAGTAGGAAAAGGAATTGAATGGCATATTATTGCTAAGCTATTGATATATATGTCCACCACTTTTGTCCCTTTAGCTTTGCCCTTGGCAATTTTACTTTCATCTCTGATGACTTTCGGAAATTTAGGAGAAAACTATGAATTAGTAGCTATGAAAGCTGCAGGAATTTCTCTTAGAAAAGTTATGATGCCCTTAATAATTCTATCAATAATAATTTCTATTGCTGCTTATTATTTTTCAAATTATATTATGCCAATAGCAAATTTAAAAGCTCAATCTTTGCTCTTTGATGTAAGAGAACAAAAACCTTCTGTTAATATTAAAGAAGGAATTTTCTATAACGAAATTGACAATTACACTATAAAAATAGGGAAAAAAGACGATGATGGAAAAACTATCCATAACGTTATGATTTATGACCATACAAGAAGAAATGGAAACACAAATATTACTGTTGCCGAATCAGGAAAAATGGAATTTACTGAAGACAACAGATTTTTGATATTTACTCTTTATAATGGCAATAATTACGTTGATAGAGCCGAAAACAGAAAGCAGATTGCAACCAAACCATTTCAAAGAACAAAATTTCAGAAAGAATACAGAAGAATTGATTTGTCAGCTTTCAGATTTCAAAAAACTAATGAAGAGCTTTTTAAAGACCACTACAAAATGTTAAACGTCAAACAGCTTCAAAAAAGCATAGATTCAGTATTAATAAATGCAGAAACCAAAAAGGAAGAATTTTCATCTTTAATAACAGACAATTATCGTTATTTTTCAATGTTTGATGAAAACAAAGCCGAGCCCGAAAAGTCAACAGCAATAAAAACGCAACAAAAAACAAACAGAGATAATAAGAAAGCATCAAAGGATTCTACAACAAAAAAAATGTTTTTGCCTCATTCTAGAGAAAGAATAAATTTAGAACTTGACATTTCTCCTGTTCAAGATATTCCAGAAAAAGTTATTGACACTTCAGCAAAACTAAAAAAACCTTTTCTGTCAAATTTCAACAAAGAAGAAAAAACAAGAATCACAGAAATTGCATTGAATTCAGCACGAAATTTAAAAACAAACATTGACTGGACAAAGAGCGATTATTACCATTATTTAAAACAAATAAATAAATATGAAATTGAATGGCACCGAAAATTTGCTCTTTCTTTTGCTTGTTTTGTTTTATTTTTTATTGGAGCTCCTCTCGGAGCAATAATTCGTAAAGGTGGATTGGGGCTTCCTGTTGTTATTTCTGTTTTATTATTTATAGTGTTTCATATAATTTCAATCACAGCAGAAAAATTTGTCAAAGAATTTGTTATAACACCATTTCAAGGAATGTGGTTAGCTTCAGCAATTCTTCTACCTGTAGGAATTTTCTTAACTGTTAAAGCAACTACCGACTCTGCGATACTTGACATTGAAGCTTGGGTAAAATTCTTTAAAAAAATATTATTTATAAAAAAATAAATATCAAAATCCTTAATTAATGAGAATCCTGCAATTTTGTAATAAAATTCCTTTTCCACCTTACGATGGAGGAGCTATCGCAATGAATAATGTTACTGCAGGATTAATAAACTCAGGACACCAAGTAAAAGTTCTTGCAATAAAAACTCCGAAGCACTCAATTAACATAAATGATTTACCTGCCGAATACCTGAAAAACACAAATATTGAACTTGTATTTGTTGACACAAATGTAAAAGCAATCAATGCTTTTATAAATTTTATAAGAGGAAAATCATATAATATCAGCCGCTTTGCTTCAAAAAAACTTAATAGTAAAATTATTGATATTCTCAAAAACAACAGCTTTGATATTATCCAGTTCGAAAGCATATTCCTGATTTCTTATTTAAAAACCTTCCGAAAATATTCAGATGCAAAAATTGTGTTGCGAGCTCACAATGCAGAGCACAAAATTTGGGAGTTGATGGCAAAGAACACAAAAAATTCTGTTAAGAAATTCTATTTGAATCATCTTGCTAAAAAATTGAAAGATGTTGAGACAACTGAAATTAATAATGTTGACGCTGTTTACACTGTTTCTGAAAATGACCTTGAGTTTTTTAAAAACTATGGATGTAAAGTTCCCATAGCTTGCATTCCTATAGGAATTGACGTAACGAAAAAAATTATTACAGAAAATAATAAGATTGAATTTCCATCATTATTTCATATCGGAGCTATGGATTGGATGCCTAACATAGAAGCTGTAAAATGGTTTTTAAATAATGTTTGGAGTGAGATAAACAAAAAATTCCCTAACATAAAATTTTACATTGCAGGCAGAAACACTCCCGAATGGTTGTTAAATATTAATTTACCAAATGTTGAAGTTGTTGGTGAAGTTGAAAATGCTGATGAATTTATTCAATCAAAGTCAATAATGATAGTACCATTGCTTTCGGGAAGCGGCATGAGAGTTAAGATTATAGAAGGAATGATGCTTAGCAAGACAATAATTTCTACAAGTGTTGGAGCAGAAAGTTTAGTTTATAAAAATCAGGAAAATATTATTATTGCTAATTCACCAAAAGAGTTTATTGAAGCAATTTCAAAATGCGTTACAGACAAACTATTTTGTTTAAATATGGGAAAAAATGCAAAACTCAATGCTGAAGAAAATTATGATAATAATAAATTAAACAGTAGGTTAATAGAATTTTATGAAAGCTTGTTAAAGACAGAATAATTCGTATTAAAATAAAACTTAGGATGTATTACAACGAAAAAGATTTAGTTTAAAGATTAATTTTTAATTTTGTATAAAATAATAAATTGAGTGCATGAAAATTTTAGTGCTGATACCAAGAGTCCCCTACCCACTTGAAAAAGGAGATAAATTGCGTGCATTTCATCATATTAAATCCTTATCAAAAAATCATGAAATAATTTTATGTGCTTTAAATGATTCAAAATTACATATTAAGGCAATTGTTTCTTTAAAACCATTTTGCAAATCAATTCACTTTATAAATATCTCTTTCCTGCAAAAATCTTTAAATATTCTGATAGCATTTTTTTCAGGAAAGCCTTTACAAGTTGGCTATTTTTATAATAAAAAAGCACAGAAAAAAATCAACAGAATAATTAAAGAAACAAAACCCGACCACATTTTTTGCCAGTTAATTCGTGTTACCGAATATGTGAAAAATTTAGACATCCCCAAAACTTTAGACTATCAAGATGTTTTTTCTAAAGGCGTTGAACGGAGAATTCAATCGGCATATTTTTTAAAAAAACAAATTTTCAAACTTGAATATAAAAGATTATTAAAATACGAAAATGATATTTTTTCTTTCTTCGACAATAAAACCATAATTTCAAAACCTGACCGTGACCTTATCCCCCACCCCGAAAAAGAGAAAATTCATATTATTCCAAACGGTGTTGACTATGATTATTTCAAAGCTGTAGAACAAAAAAAAGAATATGATATTTTGTTTACCGGAAATATGGGATATCCGCCAAACGTAAATAGTGTCGAATATCTTGTTAAAGAAATTTTGCCTGAAGTTTATAAAATAAAACCCAATGTAAATTTATTGATAGCAGGAGCAAATCCACACATCAGAGTAAAAAACTTAAAATCAGAAAAAGTTCATGTCAGCGGATGGGTAGAAGATATGCGTGAATGTTACAAGAAATCAAGAATTTTTATTGCTCCCATGCAAATAGGAACAGGATTACAAAATAAACTTCTCGAAGCTATGGCAATGAAACTGCCCTGCATCACTTCGCAACTTGCCAACAAAGCTCTCGAAGCTAAAAATAATTTTGAAATTCTAATCGGCAACAATCCTTCCGAATATGCTAAGCACATTATCTCTTTACTTGAAAATGAAGAATTTTCTAAAAGCATTGCCGCTAAAGGCTATGAATTTGTTCATAAAAATTTCAACTGGGAAACAGCCACAAAAAAATTAGAGGAGATAATAATTCAAACAAAACCTACTCCTTAACAACTTTAAAAACTGTTGATTCACCTTCATCTTTCTTTATTTCAAATAAAAAAAAATTACACCCTAATTCTTCAGAACTTTTCGTAATAAGTTTAAATATTCATCTAAATTTATAACATTTGCATCTTTTGTTATTGGAAAACCTTTATCTATCATACAAATTAAATGAGCTTTTTGAATATTCATTTTGGGAAATAATATTTTAATACTATCAATAGATTTTAACATTGCCGGTTTTGGTGTTTTAGTAACTTTAATTTCAAAAGGATAAATTTTATCTCCCGATTGAATCAATAAATCAATTTCCTGATTATTGCTTGTTCTTAAAAAGTAAACAGGATTAAATAATCCATTATTATTGAGGAATTTCAAAGTTTCTGAAACAATAAGATTTTCAAACAATGCCCCTGTCATAATTCCATAGCTTAGTTGTTCTTTATTGTAAATTCCTGTCAGATAACAAACTAATCCTGAATCGAGCCAATATACTTTAGAACTTTTAATAATTCGTTTTCCCAGATTTTGAAAATATGGTTTCAGTGTATAAATAATCTGGCTTGCTTCTAATATCGACACCCAATTTTTTATGGTTCCTACGCTAACTCCAATTTCCTTTGATATAACTGAATAGTTTATTAACTGCGAGCATCTTGCTGCTAAAATCCTTATGAATTGAGCAAAGGTTCTTATATCTCCAATATTATAAATGGATTTCATATCTCGTTCAAGATAAGTTTGTATATAACTACTATACCAAATTCGTGAATCACTTCTTTTATTTGTGCATAATTCAGGATACAAACCATTTAAACATGCATAGCTAAAAAATGCTTCTGTACTTTTAGTTTTAGCATTGAAGTATTTCTCTTTCGCTAACTCTGAGTAAGACATGGGAAATAAACTTAACAATGCTATTCTCCCTGCTAATGTTTCACTTATTCCTTTCATCAAGGAAAATTGCTGCGAACCTGTGATTAAATATTTTCCATAATGCAATTTATCATTATCAATTTCTATTTTCAAATATGATAGTAAATTGGGAACATATTGAATTTCGTCTAAAATTGTTTTATCTCTAATCTCAGTCATAAAAAGAGCTGGGTCAAATAAAGCTCTTTCTCTAACCAATAAATCATCAAAACTTATGTATTTGAATTTATCTCCAAAAAGTGTTTTTAAGAGCGTTGATTTACCTGTTTGTCTTGCTCCTGTTATGGCAACTGAAGAGAAAGATTTTAGATGATTTTGTAATTGTTTTGATATGGTTCTTTGTATATACATTTATGTAATTTTAAAATACCATTGCAAATATACATAATCATTTTAAAAAAAACAATACTAATTTATTTTTTTTATTTCGAATAAGTATCAAAAATTAAGAAAAATAGATAACAGATATATAAATCCAATTATGAAAAGAAACAAAAACCTACTTCTTCACAACCTTAAAAACTGTTGATTTACCTTCATCTGTCCGTATCTCAGCAAAATATAAACCTTTAGCACCATCAATTTTAAAACTTTTTGATTAGTGGTTTTATATGTTTTAGTTAAAACAACTTGCTCGAGAACATTTCTTAGAGAAATTTCAATTCAATTGTATATATTATAAAGGAATTCTTACACCAACACTTAAAGAAACCGAAGCAGGTATCTCTACTTCTACAGTTTGTCCATCAACAGTATTAACAGGAAGTAAAAGTTTTAAATCTGCAAATAAATATCCAAAATCAAGATCAAATTCCCCACCAATTCCAATATCAAGAGTAAAGTTTGACAATGATTCTTTAGCCCCATCATCCATAGAAGTATAATACAAATTATCGTTAAAATCACCCAAGGTAGTAGTTACAGCTCCCATCATTAAACCAGCTTCAGCAATTCCATAAAGTCCAAAATCGTCTTCACAATCATTTACCAAATAATATTTCCCGCCAACAAATACATGATATAAAGACACTTTATAATCAACATCAACATCTATTTGAGATGGAGATGTCATACTACTAAAAGAATTTCCATAAGTGTAATCAGAATATGTAGAAGGTATAAAATAGTTAAAACCTGCAGTTATTACTATCTTTTCTGATTTAGCATAATCTCCTTTAACACCTATTCCAAAAGTATTAATACCTGTTTTTCCAAATAAATGAATAAAGGACGCCTGACCTCCTAAACTAATTTGAGCATTTACTTGAATCGAAAGAAATGTGACAAATAAAACAATTACAATTTTTTTCATAGTTTTCATTTTTTTAGTTTTTAATTAAACAATTTATTTAATTTATTTTATATTAAATTTGGTTAGAATCATTATCATAATTACAATTAACTCTAAAAAACTACACCATTCATATTACTCTCTTTTTTCTTTTATTTATTTGTTTTTTGCAAACATACTAATTCTAATTTAATTATCCAAATACTATATAAAATAATATAGTATAATTTTGTCAATACTATTATTATTCCGTAATTTCTTTAATTAGCTATCTTATAAACAAATTACATTAGAAATAAATTCTATACTTATGTTAATAATATATAAACTGTGGTTTCTAGTTAGAAAAACGTTGGGAAGGATTTATTATCAAGTAAAAACTTATTCCTTCACAATCTTAAACACTGTTGATTCACCTTCGTCTGTCCGTATTTTTATAAGAAAAATTAGTACTATTTTTTTTACATCACATTTGTTTTAATACGATTATCACTACTTTTGTTATTCTATACTCAACAATAGAAATAGAAAAATCTAATAACTTATGGAATCTATAAGTATCAAAAACTTAATTGAAGGTAGTGTCCACATTAGTGTGTCTATTGCATGTAAAAAGTTTTCAATAAATTA
>CAYLPA010000094.1:0-4553 GCA_964385385.1 uncultured Saprospiraceae bacterium
CTTACCAAATTCGGAAACACCGGTAATTTTAGCTTCAAATATTTTGTTCTTTGATTTGAACTTGCTATAAGTTTGAAATTTATAAAGAGCATCGAGATAATCAGAGTTTATTACATTTTCCTGTTTGCTTTTTAACAATAAATATCTGTGTTCAATACAAGCAATTAAATCAGTTAAACAATCATCTAAATTATAATTCTCGCCTGAAATATTTTTCAAAGAAACCGGATTCGGAGCATCGCTTTTAAAATCAATTTGGTTTACATTTACCCCGATTCCGGCAACCGAATTATCAAAAGAATTACCTAAAATACTGTTCTCAATTAATATTCCGGCGATTTTTCTATTTTTAAAATAAATATCGTTAGGCCATTTAATTTTAACAAATTGCTCATTTAACACATTTTTCACAAAATCATAAACTGCCAATGCAATGATTTTGTTTAACTGGAATTGTTTTTCAGGCAAAAGAAAAACGGGTCGCAAAACTATACTCATCGTTAAATTTTTATTAGCATCGCTCTCCCATAAATTTTCCCCCTGCCCCATACCTGCACATTGATTTCCTGCTACTATTACAGCACCTTCATCAATCTTTTCTTTCTTCAACAAATTCTGTGTATATTTATTTGTCGAATCAACTGTATCAAGTTTTATTATTTGGTTTCTTGCAAAACTATTTGTCATAAAAAATTAAATAATATTCAATAATATTAAAATATCTAAATGTTTGAAAATCTATTTACTTATATTCAACAAAAATACTTATTTTTGCAGACTCAAATATTTTTTTTTAATATGAAAAACGAAAAACCCAAAACTGATATCCTTGTTGATGTAATCATTAATAGCATGCAAGAAAAAAAGGGGAAAAATATAGCAAGTTTAAACCTTCAAAAAATTCAGAATGCTGTATGCGATTATTACATTATTTGTCATGGCACTTCAAATACTCAAGTTGAAGCAATAGCCGAATCGGTTTTGGAAGAAGTTAAAAAAAATACTGGTGAAATACCAAAAAGCAAAGAAGGTTTTCAAAATTCTGAATGGATACTTATAGATTTTTTTGATGTCGTTGTTCATATCTTTCAAGAACAAACAAGAAATTTTTATCAAATAGAAAAACTATGGGCAGATGCAGAAATAAAATATTTTGAAAACGAAAATTAATTTTTATATAAATTAGCAAAAAAATGGCAAAGCAAAATATAGACCCTAAAAAAAGTATTCCCAATAATCCTAAGCAGCCTTTAAATAAAAAGAAAGGTTTTAATTTTTATTGGATTTATGGTGGAATAGCAATAATATTTATTGCCTTACAATTTCTTAATGTTAGCTCCAATATTGAAGAAATAACATGGTTTAAATTTGAAAAAGACATGTTAAAAAATCATCATGTTCAAAAAATTGTAGTTGTTAACAAAGAATTTGCAGAGATATACATAAAAAAAGAATCCCTTTCTAATTCTATTTTTGAGAAAGTAAGAACCAAAGGCTATGGTGATGGAGAAAATTCAGGACCTCATTATAAATTAAAATTTATTACTGTTGAAGCATTCCTTGAAAAGCTTGCAAAAAGTGATGAAATACTTAACAAAGATGGTGTTATTATTGATTCCGAAACAAGAAGAAATTGGAGTGGAGACATTTTAGGATGGATAGTTCCAATTTTATTTTTAGTTGCATTATGGTTTATTTTTTCGAGAATGATGAACCGCGGAGGAGGTGGTGGTCCCGGTGGTGCAGGAAATATTTTTAATATAGGAAAATCAAAAGCTCAACTCTTCGATAAAAATTCAAGTGTTACAATAAATTTTAATGATGTTGCCGGATTGGAAGAAGCCAAAGTTGAAATCATGGAAATTGTTGACTTTTTGAAAGACCCAAAAAAATATACTCAACTTGGTGGAAAAATCCCGAAAGGAGCATTACTGGTCGGACCTCCGGGAACAGGAAAAACTCTTCTTGCTAAAGCAGTTGCCGGCGAAGCTAAAGTGCCATTCTTTTCTATCTCAGGTTCCGATTTTGTTGAAATGTTTGTTGGCGTTGGAGCTTCAAGAGTTAGAGATTTATTTAAAACTGCTAAAGAAAAAGCTCCATGTATTATTTTCATTGACGAAATTGATGCTATCGGAAGGTCAAGAGGAAAAAATATGATGACAGGTGCCAACGACGAAAGAGAGAATACCTTGAATCAACTCTTAACCGAAATGGACGGATTTGCAAGTAATGCAGGAGTAATTATTCTTGCTGCTACAAATCGTGCTGATATTCTTGACAGAGCATTAATGCGTGCAGGTAGATTCGACAGACAAATTCATGTAGAATTGCCGGACCTTATTGAACGAAAAGCTATTTTTCAAGTTCATATAAAACCTTTGAAAATTAATAAAACTGCTGACATTGATTTTCTTTCAAAACAAACACCCGGGTTTTCAGGTGCCGACATAGCAAATGTTTGTAACGAATCTGCTCTTATTGGAGCACGAAAAGGACACAAATCTATTGACAAACAGGATTTCCTTGATGCTATTGACAGGATAGTCGGAGGACTTGAAAAAAGAAGTAAAATCATTTCGACACACGAAAAGAAAGTTATAGCATACCATGAAGCAGGACACGCTTCTGTTAGTTGGCTTCTGGAATATGCAAATCCTTTGGTAAAAGTTACAATAATTCCTCGTGGCAAATCTCTTGGAGCTGCTTGGTATTTACCCGAAGAAAGACAAATAACAACTTATGAACAAATGTTTGATGAAATCACTGCTGCTCTTGGTGGTAGAGCATCAGAAGAAGTTAATTTCGGGAAAGTGTCAACAGGTGCATTAAACGACCTTGAAAAAGTTACCAAACAAGCTTATGCAATGGTTGTTTATTTTGGTTTAAACGACAAAATTGGAAATATTAGTTTCTATGATTCTTCTGGACAATCTGAATACTCTTTTACAAAACCTTATAGTGAAAAAACTGCTGAAACTATTGATGAAGAAATCAGAAAATTAGTTGAAAGTGCTTATCAAAGGGCATTAGAATTATTAAGAAAAAACAAAGATAATGTTGACAAATTAGCTCATTTCTTGCTTGAAAAAGAAGTAATTTTCAGAGAAGATGTGGAAAACATTTTTGGAAAAAGACCTTTTAAAGAAGAAGTTGTACATGAGTCAATAAAACCAAAACAGAAACCTAAAAGAGTTGCAAAAAAATCACCAAAAGTAAAAACAACACCAAAAGCACCAAAAAAGAAACTTGATTAGAGAATAAATTATCTTACAACATAATGGAAGAAATTACATCAAGAGAAAAAATTTTAAAAAAGGTTAGAAATGCTTTGATTTCAAAATCTGACGAAACTTTTTTTGATGTGGACTTTGAATCACCGATTTATGAAAACCAAAACGAATCGCTTGACATTACTTTTGCCAAAGAATTTACGCAGGTTAACGGAAAATTCGTTTATTGTGAAAACGAAGAAGAATTTATAAGCACTTTGCAATTGTTGGTTACAAGCAACAACTGGAAAAACATTTTTACTCTTGAAGAAAAAACAAAAACATTATTATCAAAAGGTGGTATTTCATATAATTCCGATCAAAAAGATTTTCTGAAAACAAATATTGGAATCACACTTTGCGAATTTCTTGTTGCTCGTCTTGGAAGTATAGTTGTTTCATCAGCTATGGCTTCGGGAAGGAGATTGAATGTTTTTCCTGAAATTCATTTGATTCTTGCATATTCATCACAATTGGTTTACGATGTTAAAGAAGCTTTAATTAAACTTGGAAAAAAATATGACAAAAACCTGCCTTCGATGATTTCTGTAATTACAGGACCAAGTAGAACAGCAGATATTGAAAAAACACTTGTTTTGGGTGCTCACGGACCTAAAGAAGTTTATGTGTTTTTAATTGATGATACTAAATATTAAAACTAAAAAAATGGAAGAAAATTGGACTAATATATTTTCAAGTGACAAAGTCTATAAAATTGATATACTTCAAGAAGTTTTGTCTGAAAACAATATTGAAAGTAGAATTATAAATAAAAAAGATTCGACAATCTTATTAGGGGAAATCGAACTTTATGTAAAACCCGAAGATATTATCAAAGCAAAAGATATAATAAAAAAACACCCAAATTTGTGAAAAATTTCTTTGCTCGAACAATAACAGCATTTGTATTTGTATTTATCATTATTGGTTCAATATGCTGGAACCAATTTATATTCGCTGCGGTATTTCAATTAATTACCTTACTTGGAGTTTGGGAATTTTATAAATTAGTTGAAACTAATGAAATCAAACCGCAAAAATTAACAGGCTTAATAATATCTTCATTAATGTTCTTATCATTTTGCTTTGCTTCAATGAAGATTATAAACATCAAATTTTTGCTTGCCATAATTACTTTACTTTTTATTGTTTTTATTATTGAAATTTTTAGAAAACAAAAAAAGCCATTTCACAATATTGCCTTTACAATTCTTGGGATTATTTATGTTGCACTACCCTTTTCTCTTCTGAATTTCTTTTTTAATCCCACATTGTCAGATAATA
>CAYLPA010000094.1:4653-10308 GCA_964385385.1 uncultured Saprospiraceae bacterium
GCACTACCCTTTTCTCTTCTGAATTTCTTTTTTAATCCCACATTGTCAGATAATACATTTCTTCCAGAAATTCTTTTAGGATTTTTATTTATTTTATGGCTAAATGATACCTCGGCATATCTTTTTGGAATGCTCTTCGGCAAACATCTTCTTTTTCCAAGACTTTCTCCAAAAAAAACATGGGAAGGTTTTATCAGCGGAATAACAATCAGTTTAATTTCAGCTTACGTAATATCATTATTCTATATTGAATTAAGTTTATTGCAGTGGATAATAATTGCACTAATAATTATAGTTTTCAGTATTCTTGGCGATTTGTCGGAATCAATGCTGAAAAGAAGCCTGAACCACAAAGATTCAGGAAATTTGCTTCCGGGACATGGTGGAATATTAGACAGATTTGACGGACTTTTCATCACTGTTCCCTTTGTTTTATTGTATTTGATATTTTTTATATAATTTTGTTTTCTCAGTAAAAATAAATTGTGAAAATTCATAAAGTAGGATATAATGTGATTTTTTATTCATTCATGATAATGGTTTTCATTATCGTAATCACAAATTTATTTTTTCACCATCAAACTATCTACCACTGCTTTTTATATATAATATTAACAGTATTTTTTTTATGTATTGTTTCTTTTTTCCGTTATCCTAAAAGGGAAATAGATATAAACGATAATAATTTCCTTAGCCCTGCAGATGGAAAAATTGTGGTCATCGAAGAAGTTAATGAAACAGAATATTATAACGAAAAACGCATTCAGGTTTCAATTTTTATGTCAACTACTAACGTTCATCAAAACAAATATCCTGTTAGCGGAATAATAAAATATGTAGTGCACCATCCCGGAAAATATCTTGTTGCCTGGAATCCCAAAGCTTCATTAAAAAACGAAAGAGTAGCTGTTGTTGTTGAAAACGAAAAATATTCTGTATTAATCCGTCAAATAGCCGGAGCAGTTGCCCGAAGAATAGTTTGCAATGCGAAAATAAATTCTAAGGTTGTTCAGGGAGAAGAACTTGGTTTTATTAAATTCGGTTCACGTGTTGATTTGCTGCTTCCATTAAATTCAAAAATCAAAGTTAAACTAAATCAAAAGGTAGTTGGCGGAAAAACTATTATTGCGAATTATGAATAACTTTCAATCAATTCGCCTATTCACAAAATAAAATATCCTTCAGTTTATTGAAAGAATCTATTTCAAAAGTTATTTTTTCTTTGTGTTGGTGGTTATGATAATTTACAAAAACTTGGTCAATTCCTGCATTTTTTGCTCCAAGAATATCAACTTCCAAATCGTCGCCAATCATCAAACTTTCTTTTGCCTCAGCATTTGCAATTTTTAATGAATACTCGAAAATTCCTTTTTCAGGTTTTTTCACTCCTGCCCTTTCGGAAGTAATAATATGCTCAAAATATTTCATCAAATCAGTATTCTGAAGTTTTATCATCTGAACTTCTTCAAATCCATTTGTAATAATATGCATCCTGAATTTATCTTTTATAAAATCGAGAGTCTCTCGAACATGTGGAAATATTTTCTTTTTCAAAGGACTTTTTGTAATATATTCATGGGCAATTTTTTTGGCAAGAACAATATCATCAATATTAAAATCATTCAAAGTAAGAGCAAATCTTTTATAGCTTAATAATTCTTTTTCAATTTCTCCTTTTCGATATAAATCCCATAATTTATTATTATGTTGAGTGTATTTATAATAAAAATCTTTGAAGTCTTCAACCCCTAATTCTTTTAATTTGAAATTAATATAAATTTCAAAAAAAGTGTCTTTAGCATTATTGTCAAAATCATAAATCGTACGGTCTAAGTCAAAAAATAGATGTTTGTATTTTTTCATACACAAAAAATTTAACTGCGAAAATAATTAAATATTTCAAAATGATAATTATTATCCAATATTCATTATTTTTGTCGAAAGTATTTTTTTCTGAATAAAATTCAATCATGGATATAGACCTTTTCATTCCTTGCTTTATTGACCAGATTTATCCTGACACAGGTTTCAATGTTGTTAAAATTCTGGAGAAATTTGATGTTAAAGTTCATTATAACACTAAACAAACCTGCTGTGGTCAAATGGCTTTCAACAGTGGATATTGGGATGAAGCAAAAAAATTAGGTGAAAAATTAATCCGAGAATTTTTAAATGACCGCTACATTGTTGGACCTTCTGCTTCATGTGTTTCTATGGTAAAAAATTATTATCCTTATTTGTTTCATAACACAGCTCTTCATAACGAATACAAACAAGTACAAAAAAATATTTTCGAATTTACAGATTTTCTTGTAAACATTTTGAAAATTGAAGACACAGGTGCAAGTTTTCATCATTCGGTTACAGTTCACGATGCTTGTGCTGCAATCAGGGAATATGGTTTGAAAGACGAACCCCGAAAATTGCTGAGAAAGGTTAGAGGTATTGAAATTTTTGAAATGGAAGAAAGCGATACTTGTTGCGGTTTTGGCGGAACTTTCTCCGTTAAA
Source organism: uncultured Saprospiraceae bacterium (assembly GCA_964385385.1). GTDB lineage: Bacteria > Bacteroidota > Bacteroidia > Bacteroidales > CAYLPA01 > CAYLPA01. The sequence continues at coordinate 7,164 of CAYLPA010000094.1, forward strand.
AATGAAGCAATTTCAACAGCAATGGCTGAACAAAAAGTTCAACATGCACTTGATACCGGAGCAGAATATATTACTTCAACCGAAGCATCATGCCTTATGCACCTTGAGGGATACATAAAAAAGCATAATCTCAACATTAAAACAATTCATATTGCGGATATTCTGGCTACCGGCTGGTAATTCTCAATTTCTACTCCGAAACCTACTTCTTTCAAATCATTCCAGAATCCGGGATAAGATTTATTTATTACTGACGGATTTTCTATTTTTATATTTTTTATTAATAAAGCAAGGGGACTAAATGCTAAAGCCATTCTATGGTCATCATAAGTGCTGATTTTAATATCTTTCAGTTTTATAAAATCAAGAATTTTATTATGAATAATAAATCGTGAATCATTGACAATCTCTGATTGAACTTCAAGTTTTTGCAACTCATTTTTTAATGCAAGCAATCTGTCAGTTTCTTTAATTTTTAAATTTTCCAAACCAAAAAGATTAGCTTTAATGTTTAAAGCTGCACAAGTAACTGCAACTGTTTGTGCAAGGTCGGGATAATTCGAGAAATCAAATTCAAATTCTTTAACAATATTTTTAGTTTTTGACAATCTAACTCCATCAATTAAAAACTCTGTGTTAACACCAAATTTTTCAAAGATTTCGGCAATAACAGAATCTCCCTGAATACTATTTTCTTTCAATCCTTTTAAAACTATTTCAATATTATCTGCAAAAGAGACAATTTCGTACCAATAGGAAGCAGATGTCCAATCGGATTCCACAATGTAAGTTGATGCTTTATATTTTTCTTTTCTGACAGAAAGAATATTTTCTTTCCAATCTACATCAACACCAAACCCGCTCATCATGTTAACAGTCATTTCAATAAATGGCTTTGAAGCAATATTGTTTATTAACTTTATAATCAATCCATTTTTCAACATAGGAGCAATCAATAACAAAGAAGAAACAAACTGACTGCTAATGCTTGCATCAATTTCAATTTGTTTGCTTTCAAGTTTTCCTCCTTCAATCAACAAAGGTGGAAAGCCCTGTTTTTCGAGATAAGAAATCTTTGCCCCCATTTTTTTTAAGGTTTCAACAAGAACACCAACTGGGCGTTCTTTCATTCTTTCTGTTCCTGTTAACAACCATTTTCCTTCTTTAATACAAAGATATGAAACAAGAAAACGAAAAACTGTTCCTGAATTTTTTGCGTCAAGTTCAACTTTGTTTCCCAATTGATTTGAAAAATCAGAATGTTTATATATCTGTTCCAATAATTTTATGAGAAGTTTTGTGTCGTCAGCATCAGACAAATTTTGTATTTGAAATTTTTCTTCACACAATGCTTGAATAATCAATGCCCGATTTGAAAAACTCTTTGAAGAAGGAAGTAATATTTCGCCTTTTATTTCCTTGTTTTCTTTTCTCACAATTTGATAATTTTATTTATAAGATGAATCTAATCAGCTGTTGATTTTACAATTTCATTAAAATAATCCAAACTTTCAAAAATCATTTCTTTACTACATTCCTGATTTATTAATGCCTTTCCTATTGATTTCAAAAGTGTGAAATTAATGTTTGATGTTCTGTTTTTTTTATCCTGAAGCATGATTTCAAAAATCAATTTGTACTGATTTTTATCAATCAATTTGAAAGAAAAAATTGAAAAAATATCATTTGAAATATTTTTTAATTCAATTCTAAGCAAGCCGGTTTTCAAATAAGACAAATACGATTCGCAAATAATTCCGATTGCAACAGCTTCGCCATGCAACAATGATTTTGAATCAGATTCAAGAGAAAATGCTTCTAAAGCATGACCAATGGTATGCCCGAAATTCAGCTCTTTTCTCAAGTCCTTATCAAAAGGGTCTTTTATTATTCGTTCGTTTTTAATTTTTAATGATTGTAGAATTATTTCTGTCCAGTCGGAGATATTTTCTAATTGTAGTGTTTTAATTTTTTTCCAATATTTTTTATCAGCGATAAGCGAATGTTTTATGATTTCTGCAAATCCCGAACGTAAATGTTTTTCTGGAAGAGTTTTTAAAAAGTCGGGATAAATAAATACTGCTTCCGGATTAGAAAAAGTTCCTATCTGATTTTTGAGATTCTCAAAATCAATACCCGTTTTTCCGCCAATTGCTGCATCAACCTGAGCTAATAATGTTGTAGGGATATTTATAAATTTTATTCCTCGTTTGAAAGTTGAAGCTGTAAAACCTCCTATGTCGGTGATAACTCCACCACCAAGATTAATTATTACAGAATTGCGATCAGCAAATGAATCACTTAAAGTTTGCCATATTGAAAAACAAGTGATAATATTTTTGTTCTCTTCACCGCTAACAATTTCAATGATTTCAGCATTTTTTAATCTATCGCAGTTTGATAATAATTTGGGAAGGCATTTTTTTTTTGTGTTTTCGTCAACTAAAATGAATAATTTGTTGTCTGTTATTTGGATAGTATTTATAAAAGGATTCAATTCATTGAAAATGTTTTCTCCAACGAAAATTTTATAAGTATTTGATTCGACACAAAATGATTTATCCATAATTTAAAACAAAATTATAAAAATTAAAAATATTTCATTTATATTAAAATCATTAAATTTGCACAATAAAATTAATACACATGAAAAGAATTGTAACAATCTTTATTTTATTCTTGTTTTTAGCAATTATTATTAGCTCATGCAATAAAAAAACAGTTCCTCAGTCAGCCAATGATAAAACCACTAATAAAACAGAATCTACAATGAAAAACGAAAATGTTAGCTATGCAGGCCCTTCTGTTTTAATTTATAAAACTAATGGGGATTATTACAGCAATGTTCCCGTAATTTTGTCGGAAGACAAAACTAAAATAATGTCATTCCCCGATATAAAAGACATTTATTACAATGATGATTTAGCATATCCTATTAAATTAAAAAACGGCTATTTATTAGATAGAAGAGGAGTAGGCATTAACGTAGCTTTTTTGACATATACTTATGAAGAATACAGCAAACTTGAAGAAACACCCTCTGCAAACGAATTAATGAAAAAAATATTAAATTCCGAGCCATTGATTGAGCTTTACGATTGCGGAAGTAAATATAAATACAAAAACTTAGTTGAAGAATTAAATG
>CAYLPA010000095.1:0-10089 GCA_964385385.1 uncultured Saprospiraceae bacterium
AAATATGTGTACTGTCTTTCCAAAAACCATTTAAATACTTATAATATTCTGTCGAGTTTTGTGGATCTCCCATCGCAGGATGGCCTACTCCAAAATTAGAGAAATGCATAAATTTTGTTAATCCTAATCTTTCATTGTCTGGAATTCCATCATTAAAGTTTAGTCCATTAATATTTACATCACATATAAGATTTCCGGAATAAGTGGTTGGATTATCCATACCATCAAAATCCATATAGGGACCACCCAAAATTGTAACTCCTTGAGCAGGTGGTTGTATTCCGTAGTGATTTGTTTGTCCTGTGCCGTCTATGTTATTTCCATTATAGCAATAATATGTCCCTCTTTGAATGTCACAAGCAATAAAATCGTCATAAGCATAGCCAAGGTCGAAATCAGTAAAAACTCCAATACTTGTATTTACTAATGTATCAGTTGAACGATTATATATCTTATAATTAGTAAAAACGGTGTTTTCTAATGCTCCCGGGCAATCAAAAGCATAAGCCATAACATGGAGTTCAACATATAATTTAGCTCCACTTGTTTGAGTATGTATATTTCTTCCGTCATTATAAATATAAAAAACTGATTGGTCACCTTTTATTATTGGATAATCACCATTAGACGGATTGTATAATCCGTCATTATTATTATCGTTAAATGGAGCAAGATTAGCGGATTGACCTTTTGATACATCACCGTGAGCAGGCCAGCTAAGAATTTCCGATGGAATAATATAGTTTGGATAAGCAGAAGGATTATTGTACCAAAGTTTAAAACTATCAATTGATGATTTGTTTATTTTCCAGACTTTATTCCATTCAGCATCATAAACTGTATCATAAGTATTTGATATTGGGCCGGGCCAAAAGTCCTTACCGTTATAATAATATCTATCACCAGCAAGCTTTAATTGTCCATTTATATCTTCGCCACCAATCCATAATGCCTGACTATAGATTGATGTAATCCCACTATCTTTAGGTACTTCATAATGCGATGCTGAATCAAGGTCCCAGAAATTATTACCGCAAGAATTGAATCTTGCTCTTACATTGTTTATATCTAAATCGGCATGTCCTATCTGTTGTGAGAATGATGACAAACTAAATATAACAAAACATAGGGTTGTAAAAATTGCATTTTTTTTCATTTCAATGTATTTTAAATGAATATTTTCCACAAATATATAAAAATAAAAATAATTATCAAAATAAAATAATAATATTTTAAAAAATTTGGATTTGTTAATTAAATCATCTACATTTGGTAATTGTATATTGCAAATATTAATATCAAAGATTTACAAATTATTAAAAATGAAAAAGATATATCTTTTCTTTTTGGCTCTATTTATTTTCACATTTGCTGAAGCTCAAAACAATTGCTTAGATTTTGACGGTATCAACGATTATGTTTCTGTTTCAGATGACAATTCAATTGATTTTGGGACTTCAACTGATTTTACAATAGAGGCTTGGATTAAATTTTCTTCTTCAGATAATTATGATGGTATAATATCTAAAGGAAGCAGTGGGGGAGGTTCTATTTGGACAGGTTACCAGTTCATTATATACGATAATAAATTAGCTTTGGAATTAAATAATGGAATTGCAGGTAATCTTTTGGGCCCTTTGGCATCTCAGGGAAGTTTAATTGGAAACACAGCGCTTAATGATGGAATATGGCATCATGTTGCTGTTGCAGTTTCACGAACTTTAAATAATGTAAAATTTTATGTTGATGGAGTAGAAGATGCCAGTGTTAATAATACAAAAATTGGAACTAATAATCTGGATAATTCTGCCGATTTGCATATTGGTGCAGATAGAGAAACTTTGATTTTTTACTCAGGAAACATTGAAGAAGTAAAAATCTGGAATGATGTACGCACAGAATCAGAAATCCGTGCAAATATGTATAATGAACTTGCAGGAACAGAAAGCAACTTGTTTGCCTATTACAGATTTAATGAAATTACCGGGACAATTGCTAATGATTCTCAATCCGCAAGTAATAATGATGGAACATTAACCAATATGGATGGAAATACTGACTGGGTAACTTCTTCAGCTTTTGCAGGACCAAAAAATTGTCTTGATTTTGACGGGGTAGATGATTATGTTGATATTGGAACAGGACCTACAAATATTCGAACTGTTGAATTTTGGATAAATCCTAACAGCACTACAGAATATTTTATTGACCTGAACGGCTCAGCTTATATTTCATCAAATTCAGGTATTATCTCTGCTACCGGCTTTACTTCACCAAATGTTTATGTAGATGGGATTGTTAGCACGACTATTGTCTCAGGAAAATGGCAGCACATTGCTGTAACTTCCGGAGCAAATATTAACGCAACGGATTTGGATATCGGTAGATTGGAGGGACAGGAAGAATTCGATGGAAAAATAGACGAAGTACGTTTATGGAGCGATGTTCGCACATCAAAAGAAATCCGCGAAAATATGTGTAGAGCAATTACAGGTAACGAAACAGGACTTGCTGCTTATTATAATTTTGATAATTCTTTTAATACAAATTTGCAAGATTTTTCCGGAAATGTTAACGATGGTGTCCTGAATAATATGACTACAAGCGGAGCTGGAAATGATTGGATAAATTCCACTGCATATAACACTTGGCTGAACACAAATACTACAAATTGTAGTTTAAACACAAACTGGAGTCGGGGCATTTCTCCTGTTTCAACTGATAATGTTGGAATCGCAAATTATTTAGGAGGAAGTCGGCCAACAATATCTAACAGCACAACAGTAAATCATATTATTATTGAAAGTGGAGATACTTTAACATTAGGAATAAACTCTTCTCAGGCATTTACTAATAATGGAAATTTCCTGAATTATGGAACAGTATTAGACACCGGGAATATTATCAATAACGGATATATTGAGTTAAATGGAAATATTTCCTGTTATAATTTTACAAATAACTCGGGAAAAACAATAAAAATAAATTCCGGAAGTACTCTTAATATTTCAGGAACATTGACTAATAACGGAATATATATTGACCAAGGTACAACCAGATTTGATGGCACTTCAGCTCAATATATTCCTTCATTAACATACAATAACTTAACAATTAATAATTGGACTGGAGTTAGTTTAATCGGTAATTCAATTGTTAATTCAATGCTTAGCTTAACTCTTGGAAATCTAAACTTGAGTGGACATAATATTGACCTTGGAACAACCGGTTCACTAATAGAAACAAGTGGAAGAATTATTGGAGAAAGTGGATATATTCAAGCTACAAGAACATTAAATAATCCAAGTGCTGATAATGTTGCAGGTTTAGGTTTTGAAATAAGCAGCAGTCAGAATCTCGGAAGTACATTAGTAAAACGCGGACATACTATTCAAAGTGGAAATGGTAATAAAGGAATAAAAAGATATTTTGAAGTAAATCCTACAACAAATACTGCTTTGAACGCAAGCATAAAATTTTATTATTACGACAATGAATTAAATGATTGTAATGAAGTAGATTTAGGATTATTTAAGTCCACCGATGGAGGTTCAATCTGGAATAATATGGGAGGAATTGTAAATACTACCGGTAATTATGTTTCTTTAAGTGGAATAGATAGTTTTTCAATTTGGACAGGTGGAAGTTCTATTACTCATCTAACAATAGTTACATTAAATTCTTTTGATGAAGTTTGTATTGATGCAGCTGCATTTACTTTAATTGGAGGTTATCCTGTTGGAGGAACTTATTCAGGTGCTGGTGTTAGCGGAGGAATTTTTGACCCTGCTGTTGCCGGTGCGGGAACACACACTATTACTTATTCATATACCGATGGTAATAATTCTACAAATTCTGCATCACAAAATATTGTTGTAAATCCACTTCCTGTTCTGAGTTTTTCAGGACTTGCATCAACATATTGTGTTAATTCTACTCCTGATATATTAACAGGAACTCCGGCTTCAGGTGGAGGTGGTGCAATAATAAATTGTTCTTCAAATTGCTCAATGCCTACAAATTATTGTTCTTCAACTTTTACAAATACAACAGATGAATGGATTACACAAGTTACATTGAATGGTGATACTAATTCTAGTGCATCAACGACTTATTCTGATTTTACATCTACATTATTTACAACAGTAAAAAAGGATTCATCTTATTCTATGAGTGTTACAAGTTTTGTTGCCGGTTATTATAGCGAAGTTGTTTCAGTATATATTGACTGGAATAGAAATGGAACATTTGATGCTAGCGAAGAGATTTTATTGGGCTCGCAGATTGGGTCACATATTTACCCTCAAACATTTACTGTCCCTTCAAACGCTGTTCTTGGAGAAACAAAAATGAGAGTGATAATACGATATAATTTAGCACCAACTGCATGTTATTCCGGAATTTATGGCGAAACAGAAGATTACAGAATTAATATTATTGATGTAACTCAGGATGGAATTGGAGTTTTTAGTGGTAACGGAATTAGCGGAAATATATTTGACCCTGCATTAGCAGGAACAGGCACACATACAATAACTTATTCTTATACTGATGGTAACAATTGTTATGATTTCACAACTCAAAATACTTTTGTGAATCCTCCTCCAGTTGTAACTTTGAATCCTTTTGCTGATGTTTGCGAAAATGCTTCTGCATTTACTTTAACAGGCGGAAATCCTGCAGGTGGTACATATTCGGGAATAGGAGTTAGCGGAGGAATTTTTAATCCTGCTACTGCCGGAGCAGGAACTCACATAATTTCTTATTCTTACACAGATGGAAATAATTGTACGGATTCTGCAAATCAGAATATAGTTGTTAGTTCTTTACCAATTGTAACATTGAATTCTTTCATCGATTATTGTGTGGATGCAACACCATTTACTTTAACAGGTGGAAGCCCAGCAGGCGGTACATATTCAGGAACAGGAGTAAGCGGAGGAAACTTTAATCCTGCTTCTGCCGGAGTTGGTATTCACACAATTACTTATACCTACACAGATATTAATTTATGCACTAATTTTGCAACTCAAAATATTGTTGTAAATGTACTTCCTGTTGTAAATTTTTCAGGACTTGCATCAACTTATTGTCTTAATTCTTCTCCTACTTTATTAACTGGAATGCCTGCTAACGGAGGAGGAGGAGCATTAATTTATTGTTCTTCAAACTGCTCAATGCCTACAACTTACTGTCCATCATCTTTTACAAATACGACAGATGAGTGGATTACACAAGTTGATTTACATGGTGGTACTAATTCAAGTGCATCAACAACTTATTCTGATTATACTTCTACATTATTTACAACTTTAAAAAAGGATTCAACTTATTCGATGAGTGTTACAAGTTTTGTTGCAGGTTATTATAGCGAAGTTATTTCAGCATATTTTGACTGGAATAGAAACGGAACATTTGATACTGGCGAAGAAGTTTACTTTGGTTCACAGATTGGGACAAATACATATTATCAAACTTTTACTGTTCCTTCTAATGCAGTTCTGGGAGAAACAAAAATGAGAGTGATATTACGATATCATTTAGCACCAACTCCATGCTATACCGGAGTTTATGGCGAAACAGAAGATTATAGAATTAGTATTATTGATGCAGTTAAGGATGGTGTTGGAGTTTTTAGTGGTAATGGAATTAGCGGAAATATTTTTAATCCTGCAATTGCAGGAACCGGAACACATGCAATAACTTATTTTTACACTAATAGTAATGGTTGTTCTGATTCAGCAACACAAAATACTTCTGTTGGTGCTCTTCCAATAGTAACACTTAATTCTTTTGCCGATGTTTGCGAAAATTCTCCTGCATTTACTTTAACTGGTGGAAATCCTGCCGGCGGTACATATTCGGGAACAGGAGTTAGCGGAGGAATTTTTAATCCAGTTATTGCCGGAGCAGGGACTAACATAATTTCTTATTCTTACACAGATGGCAATAATTGTACTGATTCTGCAAATCAGAATATAGTTGTTAATGTATTGCCAGCAGTAAGTTTAGGTTCTTTAAGCGATGTATGTGTGGATGCACCAACATTTACCTTAACCGGTGGAATCCCAGCCGGAGGAACATATTCGGGAACAGGAGTCAGTGGAGGAAGTTTTAATCCTGCTACTGCCGGAGCTGGAACACATTTAATAACTTATTCATATACTGATGCTAATAGTTGCACAAATTTTGCAACACAAAATATTATTGTTAATGACTTGCCAATAGTAACTTTAAATCCCTTCACTGATGTCTGTGTTGATGCCCCAACTTTTATTTTAACAGGTGGAAATCCTGCCGGAGGTACATATTCGGGAACTGGAGTAAGTGGAGGAAATTTTAATCCTGCTACTGCCGGTGTAGGAACTCATATTATAACTTATTCATACACTGACGGGAATAGTTGTTTTAATTCTACTACGCAAAGTATTAATGTTAATGCTTTGCCAACTGTAACTTTTAGTTCTTTAAGTGATGTTTGTGTGGATGCTTTGCCCTTTATTTTATCAGGCGGAAATCCTGCCGGAGGTACATATTCAGGAACAGGAGTAATCGGAGGAGGTTTCAATCCTGCTACTGCCGGAGTAGGAACTCACATAATTTCTTATTCTTACACAGATGGAAATAATTGTACGGATTCTGCAAATCAGAATATAGTTGTTAGTTCTTTACCAATTGTAACATTGAATTCTTTTATTGATTATTGTGTGGATGCACCAACATTTACATTAACTGGTGGAATTCCAGCTGGAGGAACATATTCGGGAACAGGAGTCAGTGGAGGAAGTTTTAATCCTTCTGCTGCCGGAGCAGGAACTCATATAATAACTTATTCATATACTGATGCTAATAGTTGTACAAATTTTGCAACACAAAATATTATTGTTAATGATTTGCCAACTGTAACTTTAAATCCTTTCGGTGATGTCTGTGTTGATGCCCCAACTTTTACTTTAACAGGTGGAAATCCTGTCGGAGGTACATATTCGGGAACAGGAGTCAGTAGTGGAAGTTTTAGTCCTACTACTGCCGGTTTGGGAACTCATATAATCACATATTCATACACTGATGGTAATAGTTGTTTTAATTCTACTACGCAAAATATTAATGTTAATGCTTTGCCAACTGTAACTTTAAGTTCTTTCAGTGATGTTTGTGTAGATGCTCTACCTTTTACATTATCAGGCGGAAGTCCTGTCGGTGGGATATATTCAGGAACAGGAGTAATCGGAGGAGATTTTAATCCTTCTGTTGCCGGAGTAGGAACACATTTAATAACTTATACTTTTACTGATGGTAATAGTTGTACAAATTTTGCAACTCAAAATATTACTGTAAATCCTTTGCCGATTGTTTCCTATAGTGGTTTAGCGTCAGATTATTGTGTTTATGATCCGCAGGTAACGATAGTTCCTATTCCAACAGGTGGAACACTAATCGGTTCTGGAATTTCCGGTATAAATTTCACTCCATCAATTGCAGGTGTTGGCATTCATACAATTATTTATACTTATACTGATGCAAATGCTTGTATGAGTACCTATTCTCAAATTGTTAATGTAAATCCAAATTATTTTTTTCAACAAAGCATAGTAATTTGTGATAATGACAGTCTTCTTTTTGGAGGAAATTATTTAAAATATGCAGGGACCTATTACGATAGTTTAACAACAGTTGATGGTTGTGATAGCGTTTATGAACTACAATTATATATTAGTCCGATTTATCATTTTGTTCAACAAAATACTATTTGTTTTGGGGATAGTTTATTATGGCAGGGAAATTATTATTCTGTTGCTGACACTTTTTATGTAAACTATAATTTAATTGGTTGTGATAGTATTTATGAGCTACAACTATTTGTTAATCCAACTTATTATTATGTAGAACAAGATACTGTTTGCTCCGGTGATAGCTTGTTTTGGCATGGCAATTATTATTCTGTTGCTAATACATTTTATACAAACTATAATTCAATAAACGGTTGTGATAGTATTTACGAACTTCAACTATTTGTTAATCCAACTTATTATTTTGTTGAACAAGATACTATCTGCTCAGGAGATAGTTTATTATGGCAGGGCAATTATTATTCTGTTGCCGATACTTTTTATGCGAACTATAATTCTATCAATGGTTGTGATAGTATTTATGAATTACAACTATTTTTAAACCCAGCTTATTATTTTATAGAACAAGATACTATTTGTTCAAATGATAGTTTGTTTTGGCAAGGTAATTACTATTCTACTGCGGATACTTTTTTAATATTTTACTATACAATAAAAGGTTGTGATAGTATTTTTGAATTGCAATTAACTGTTAATCCTTCATATCTTCAAATTCCTGTTCTATCAAGTATTTGCCAGAACGATAGTATTTTGCTCGGTGGAACATATCAAACAAAAGCAGGAGTTTATTATGATAATTATTTAACTTTAGCAGGTTGTGATAGTATAATAGAAACTACTTTATCAGTTAATTCATTACCAATAGTAACGGTTAGTGTTTATCCCGATTCATTAGAAAAAGGAAATTGTGCTGAACTTAGTGCAACAGGAGGTATAGATTACAGTTGGACTCCGGTTTCGTGGCTTGATAATCCTTTAATTGCAACTCCGATAAGCTGTACTAAAAAAACTATAGTTTATTATGTGGAAGTTACGGATATCAATGGGTGCAGCCAAATTGATTCAATTACTGTGATTGTGTATTTGCTTGACGATTTGATTTTATTTATCCCTAACACATTTACCCCAAATGGTGACGGCAAAAATGATAAATGGGTAATTAAACATATTGATAAGTTTCCCGGGAATAGTGTAACAATTTATAATCGTTGGGGAAACAAAGTTTTTAGCTCAACAAACTATAAGAATGATTGGGACGGAAATAATTTACCAATAGGTACTTATTTTTATATCATTGATTTAAATAGAGGAAAAAAAGCATTAAGAGGTGATATTAATATTTTAAGATAGTATTTAGATGTTAGATTTTTAGATTATTAGTACTTAGACATAATTATATTGAGTGCAATAATTTTACTTTTAAAAAATATTAAAATGAAAAAAAGTGTGATAATTTTATTTGTACTGCTCATAGCTTCGCAGGTTTTCCCCCAACAAGCTCCAATTGTGAGTATGTATGATATAAATAAGAACTTTTGCAATCCTGCCGCTACTGAAGGAATTGTAGGTTTGCATTCATTGAACCTTATATATCGACAACAATGGACAGGTTTTACTAACTCACCAAAAACTCTTGGATTTAATTATGTTGGACAATTAAACGAAAAAGTTGGTCTTGGCTTGTTGGTAATTAATGATAATATTGGCATATTCAAACAAAATTCAATACTTGCAACTTATTCTTATCAAATACCTTTGAATGATAATGACCTAAAATTATCTTTTGGATTATCAGCCGGAGTTCTTATCTATGGGATAAATTTTGATGATGTAACACTTCAAGAAACTGATGACCCAATAATGATTAATCAAAACACAAATGTAACTTTACCTGATGCTGATTTCGGACTTTATTTATATCAAAATAAAAAATACTATTTAGGAGCATCAGCAAAACATTTATTTGAAAACAAAATTAAATTCAACAAAGATATTCCTCGAACTGAAGAAAGCAAACTCTACAGACATTATTGTTTTATGGGTGGTTATTCTTTTGAACTACCTGAAGATATCGATTTAGAAACTTCTGTTGCTGTAAATGCAGTAAGAAATTCACCGGCATTATTTTTTATTGGTGTGAGAGGAAAATATAAATATTTTAATTTAGGTATTGCTTATCGTTCGTCAAGCGAACTAATTCCAAGCATTGGAATTGTTTATAATAATTTCGTATTCGGTTATTCTTATGATATTTCCTTTTCTGAATTAAAAAACTACCACAGCAATACTCATGAAATTGTCCTTGGTTTCAGATTTATGAAAAACAAACAAGCTGTTCCATTAATAAAATAAGTTAAAAAAAACTTAAAGAATTTTTGAAAACAGTGGTTATTTCTTCCAAATAAAAGCGTGTAAATTCTTCAAAATTAAACTTTGAAATTATTATTAAAAACATATT
>CAYLPA010000096.1:0-1822 GCA_964385385.1 uncultured Saprospiraceae bacterium
CGACAGTTTGCAAAACTCTCCCAATCTTCTTTCATCTCAGGGAAATCAGTTCTAAAATAATATCCCGGCCAGCGAGTCTCTTCTCTAAACAACATTGTTCTGATGTGGGATTCTGCCTGAAGCAATCTATGAATATTCTCCCAGCAACGCATTAACTCATGCTCATCTTCTGCAGCAAGTTTTAAAGAATCTTCTTTCATATATTGCAAAAACTCCATCCCCTTTTCCATTAGTGCTTTTGAAGTTTTAAAATTAACAGAAGCACCACCAGCATATTCATCCATTATTTTCTGCAAACGGAACATAAACATTTTTGGTTTAATAAAATTAGGATTTATTTCAGGATTACTTGAATAATCTTTATGCTCCTGATATAATTCTAAAGGTCTTAAAATTTCATTTTTAAATTCTTCAATTCTTTCATCAGAAATTTCATTAATTTCAGGATTATCAATGCAAAATGCAATAGCAGCTTTTGCAGCAATTCGTCCTTCGGTGAAGGAGCCTGATGAAAATTTATGACTTGAAGCACCTGAAGCATCACCTGCTGCAAACAATCCTTTAACGGTTGTCATATTTGGATATCCCCATTTATATTCTTCGGGAGACATATCTTCGGGTCCGCTAACCCATGCACCGGAAGCACCGGAATGAGAACTAATAAAATAAGGTTCACACGCTGATATTTCTGAAGGTTTCTCTTCAGGAAAAGTATCAGTTGATGCCCACAATAATGCCTGGCTTATAGTCATGTCAAGGAAATCTTCCCAAGCTTCTTTTTCAAGCTCTTTAAGTTTTCTTTTATTAGCTTTTTCATCATCAGTTTCGTTGGCAATTCTTTGGATAGCTTCGTCAGTTCTCATATAGATAGGTCCTTTTCCATCCTGAACTTCAAGCACCATAAGATGATTTCTTAAATTTGTTGGAATAGGTTTTGTTAATCCATAAGGAGCCCATTTTTCAAGAACATCTTTTCGGGTTTCCATATAATCATCACCATCGGCATTAGTTGCTTTTGCATTGAATAAAAGAAACCATGCACCAACAGGACCATAGGCATCTTTAAATCTTACAGGGACAAACCTCACTTCCTGACAAGTCATTTCAGCACCGGCTTTGATAGTGAAATAAGCACTTGCACCTGAATTAAAAGGAGGGTACCACGAACGACCTAAGCCCTCTCCTACTGATTTTGGTTTAAAAACATGAACAGCTCCACCCATTGCAGCTAAAACTGATTTTGCTTTAAAAATATATATTTTCTTTTCACGAACACTAAAGCCAACAGCACCAATACATCGGTCACCATCCATAATTGGATTAGTAATAAAAACTCTTTCGTAATATTCTCCGTTTTCACCTAATTCATCAAGTGCTTTTTTTGCAGCTTCGGCAACTATGGTTTTATAAGACTCACCATGAATCATAATTTGCCAACGACCTTCGTGAACATATTTGCCATCATCATCTTTCCAGATTGGCAAACCCCATTTTTCGAAAAGATGAACTGATGAATCAACATGACGGGCTATGTTTGCCACCAAATCCTGACGGGTAATTCCCATCAAATCATTTTTTACATAGTTTACATAATCCTTGATAGTATTGTCTTTGTCTTTTAATCCAACATATAAATTTATTGCAGACAATCCCATAGCAACTGCTCCACTACGGTCGATTGCTGCTTTATCAACAACAGTTACTTTTAAATTATGTTTCTTTGCCCAATAAGCCGCTTCAAAAGCAGCACCACAAGCTGACATCCCACCACCGAGAATTAAAAAATCTGTGTCAACTATTTCAACTTTATAATCGTCCATTT
>CAYLPA010000096.1:1922-5012 GCA_964385385.1 uncultured Saprospiraceae bacterium
AAATCCGGCATCAGGCACAACAGTTCCTTCGGGGATTGTTCTTGTTGGAAATTTGAAACGTTTAAACTTCCCATTTCTAAATTTTACCGACCACATTATTGCATCTGAACTTCGCAATGGTTGAACAAGTCCACCAAGTGGCATAAAGTCTGCATAGCCACGAACTTCAATAGCTTGAGTAGGACAAATTTTCACACAATTATAACACTCCCAGCACATTTCCGGTGCCCTGTTATATGCTTTATTAGTTAATTTGTTCAGTACCATTAAATCATTTGGACAAACATACTGACAAGCGGTTTTATCTTGTCCTTTACATCCATCACATTTATCGTTAATCACAAAACTCGGCATATAAAAATTGATTTAAATTGATAATTTGCAAACTTAATTGAAATTAATAAGAGATACAAATTGAAATTGTATAAACTTAACAGCAAACCATTTAAAATAATTAGGAAGAAATACTGCTATTTAAAGCAACTTAAAAAAAATGAAATTTTGCTTATTGAAAAGAAAAAATAGAATTTTTAAAAGCCTGAATTATCTGATTATTGAAACAGTTCCATATCTATGTAAGGTTCCGTTTCCATCATCCATTCCTTGCCAAATACTATTATCTTCGAAAATTGCATCAGCTTTCCAGATATAAACATCTTGTTGTAAGGGCTTGCCTTTATATTCTCCATTCCATTTCTCGGAAGGTTGCCCATCAATAAGTTTATTAGATTCCCATAATAAATTACCCCAAGTGTCATATACTACGATATGATATTCCTTTAAACCTTTTCCTTTTGGTATAAATTCTCTTACCTCAGCAACAGGATTATTAGGAGAAAATGCGTTAGGAATATATAAGCCTTTTATCTGATCAACCATGATTTCTTTTGACAAAGAAGCACTACAATTAAATTGATTATTAGCAGTAAGGTTTACAGTGTAGTATCCGTGCATATTATATCTGTGATTAGGATTTTCTTCTGTTGACATATCACCGTCACCTAAATCCCAGAGATAAGAATTTGCAATTGTAGTAAGATTCGTAAATTGGATTGCTCCACTATTTGGTTTTGGAATATTTGTATTTATAAAACTAAAATCAACAACAGGATTAGGATTAACAGTTATTTCATCAATCAAATATATTGTATCACTACAACCTCCATCACCAATTACTATTAGCATAATAGAATATTTTCCATTCTGATTGTAAGTATGACTTGGATTTTGAACTATTGAAGTTGTACCATCACCGAAATCCCAATAAAAATTTAAAGCATATTTAGAAGCATCTATAAATTCTACTCCAAAAGGTTCACATCCTGTATTTGCTTTTACTGAAAAATTTGCATCAGGTTTTTCATAAACAGAATAATCCAATGTTGAAGTATCTGTACAATTATATTGATTAGATGCTATTAACTGTATAGGAAATATTCCAGTACTGTTATAAGTTGCACTTGGATTATTCAGTGTTGATGTTTGACCATTTCCTAAATCCCATGAATAACCGGAAGCACCAATTGATTGATTTGTCAAATTAATTGTTGCCGGATAATCACAATTGCTTAATGAAGACGAAGTAAAAGATGCATGAGGTTTAGGATAAGCTTCAATGTTTAAATTATTTGTATCGCTACATCCATTAGAAAAATATGAAATTAATTGAACATTATAAACACCCGAACTATCATAAGTATGATTTGGATTTAATAATGTTGAAGAATTACCATCACCAAAATCCCATAAATAATAAACCGAATTAGAACTTGTATTTTGAAAAGATACAGGTAAAGGAAAGCATCCGTCACTAACCGAAGGATTAAAAGAAGAATTTGGAGTTGTTTTTACTAATACATATTTAATTAAAGAATCAACACAAGCTGTTGACTGGGCAGTTCCAATAAGTGTAACTTCGTAAATACCCGAAGCAGAATAAGCATGTGATGGATTAACAATGTTGGATGAATTTCCATCTCCGAATTTCCAAATAATATTTGAAAGATTAGATGATAAATTATTAAAACTAATAACTTCGCCAACACAAACAGAATCATTGCTAATAGTATAATTTAGTGTTGGAAAAGGACTAACTGTTATAGTCGCGAATGTAGTGTCAATACTACATGTATCACTAACAACTAATAAAACATGGTATGTTCCCGGAGTAGAGTAAATATGCGTTGGACTATAAGCTGTTGAAAAATTCCCATCATCAAAATCCCAACTGAAATTAGAATTTAAAGTTGAAAAGTTATTAAAAGTAACAGATAATGGAGCACAACCAAAATAAACAGAAGGATTAAATAAAGCGTTAACAGATTGAGGACGAACAGTAATTTGTTTTTGCAAAGTATCACTTCCGCAATAATTATATGAAATTAAAGTAATAGTATAAATAGAATCGTTTGCTCCGGCAATAAAAGTATGAGGTGCAGGTAAAGTTGCAGAACTTGTAGTACCATCACCAAAATCCCAATAATAGCTATTTGGCAAACCTGTAGTAATATTCGAAAAGCTAATTGTAAAAGGAGAGCAACCATAGTTTGAGCTTAAGCCAAAATTTGTTACCGGCTTTGGTTTAACAACAACAGTATCTGAATATGTATTTGCTCCACACATATTACTTGAAGTAAGCGAAACTACATAATTTGTATCAGCATAAAAACCTTGATTAAAAACAACTTGTAATGGATTTTGCAAATTACTACTTGTTCCGTTACCAAAATTCCAATTGTAGTTAACATTATATCCTGATGATAAATTATTAAACGAAACATACAAAGGACCACATCCTGTATCAGGGGAAATAGTATAATTTGCTGTTGGCGATGTAACGATTTGGATAACACTAAAAGAAGAATCAATACATCCCGATGGTGATTGACCAATAAGTTTAAGTGTGTAGAAACCTGAATTAGAATAATTATGAGTTGGAGTATTTTGTGTTGAAGAATTACCATCACCAAAATCCCACCAAAAAGAATTTGCACCCATCGAAGAATTGTTAAATGAAACCGTTGAATTAACACATGCAACACTATCATGAGTGAAAGAAATTTGAGGTAAAGGATTTATGTCAATAATAGC
>CAYLPA010000096.1:5112-9816 GCA_964385385.1 uncultured Saprospiraceae bacterium
ACATCCATTGTTATCTGTTCCTGTTATTAAATACATGCTTGTTGTTGATGGTGAAGCCAAAACAGATGTTTCTGTTATGGAATTCAAACCATTGGAAGGAAACCATGAATAATTTGTTGCTCCCGTTACACCAAGAGTTGATGTATCTCCAAAACAAATAGCAGATGGACTTGAACTTGTTACTAAAGTTGGTAAAGGATTTACATTTATTGATGTATTTGCAGTATTAGAACAACCATTGCCATCAGTTCCAATCACTGTGTAATTTGTTGTAGAAGTTGGAGAAGCAATTATGTTTGAACCAATAGTAGTATTAAGACCACTTGCAGGGCTCCACAAATAATTTGTTGTACCTGAAGCTGAAATATTAACAGAATCACCAAAACAAATATTTTGAGAACTTGAATTTATATTTATAATAGGTAAAGGATTAACTGTAACTGTAACATCAGCACTATTAACACAACCATTAATATCTGTTCCTGTAACTGTAAACATTGTTGTTGAATTTGAAAATGCCGAAACAGATTGACCTGTTGTTGAACTTAGTCCGTTTATTGGAGTCCATGAATATATATTAGCACCTAATGCTGTTAATAATACAGTATCTCCTATACATATACTAGGAGAAGAAGGATTAACAGAAATTGTTAACACTTGATTTACTGTGATAGTTACTGAATCAGTACTAATACAGCCTTGAGAATTTGTACCTGTTAAATAATATGTAGTTGTTGTTGATGGTGTAGCAGTAACTGTTGCTCCTGTTGTTGAGCTTAAAGCTGTTGAAGGACTCCATGTGTATGAAATTGCTCCACTTGCTGACAATGTAACAGATTGACCTGAACATATTGTTGTTGAGCTTGCATTTATGTTTAAAACAGGAAGTAGATTTACAGTAACGACAACATCAAATTCATCGAAACATCCATTTGTATTTGCACCTAAAACAGTATAAGTAGTAGTTGAAGCAGGACTTGCAATAACATTAGCTCCTGTTGTTGAACTTAATCCGGTTGCAGGTGTCCATGAATAATTTGTGGCTCCCGAAGCTGACAAGTTTACAGAATTACCGAAACAAATACTTGTTGAAGCCGGACTAACAGAAACAACAGGAATTGGATTAACTGTTACTGTTACTAAACTACTATCTGTACATCCATTATTATCCGTTCCGATTACTGTGTAATTTGTAGTTGAAATAGGATTTGCTATAACTGAGGATGTGTTTGTTGAATTTAAACCGGCAGATGGACTCCACAAATAAGAACATCCACCACTTGCATTAAGAACTACTGAATCTCCTGAACAAATACTTGCTAAAGCAGGATTTATTGCAATATTAGGAAGTGGATTAACATTTATAGTAACAGTATCTGTATTATAACAACCAGTATTATAAGAACCCTGAACAATATAAGAAGTTGTAGTTGTTGGGTTCGCAATTACTGAAGGTCCCAATGTAGTATTTAAAGCTGTTGCAGGTGTCCATGTATAATTGTTTGCTCCTGAAGCATTAATTGTAACTGACTGCCCCGCACAAATCAAACTTGCACTTGCATTTGTATTAATTACAGGTTTAGGATTTACTGTAACAACAAAAGTTGTGTCATTAAAACAACCTGTATTATTTGTTCCTACTACTGTATAAGTTGTGTTTACTATTGGAGAAACAAGAATTGTTGAGCCACTTGTTGAACTTAAACCCGTTGCAGGACTCCATAAAAAATTATTTGCACCACTTGCAGTTATGGAAACAGAATCTCCCAAACAAACACTTGGAGAACTTGGGCTTACATTAATTGTCAATGTTGGATTAACATTAACTACAAAGTTCAAGGTATTAACACATCCATTACTTCCTGTTCCATAAATTGTATAAGTTGAAGTTATCAAAGGAAAAGCAGTAACACTTGCACCTATTGTTGAACTTAATCCTGAAGCAGGTCCCCATGTATAAGAAGCAGCACCTGAAGCAATAATCAAAACAGAATCTCCTGTACAAATACTTGGCTGAGCAGGATTTACTGTAATTATCGGCAATTGATTTACAACAATAGTTATACTGTCGGTATTTGAACATCCATTAGCATCTGTTCCAATTACAAAATATGTGGTTGTAACACCCGGCATTGCAGTAATTGTTGAACCGGTTGTAGAACTTAATCCTACTGATGGAGACCATGAATAAGTATTTGCACCAGTAGCTGTAAGAGTTACCATATCACCCTGACAAATTGAAGTAGAAGTTGAACTTATGCTAACTATTGGTAAAGGATTAACAATAAGAGAAACATTAGAAGTATTTATACAACCATTATTATCAACACCTATAATTGTATAAGTTGTAGTAATCAATGGAGAAGCTGTAACTGTTGAACCGATTGTTGAACTTAAACCAACAGCCGGAGACCATGTATAATTGTTTGCACCTGTTACATTAAAAGTAGCAGAATCTCCAAAACAAATTGAAGAAGAAATTGGATTTGCTATTATATTTGGTAAAGGATTAACAGTAACAATAACGGTTTCGGAATTTGAACATCCATTAGCATCGGTTCCAACAACATTATAAGTTGTAGTTGTTGTTGGGCTTGCTACAACTGTTGAAGATGTTGTAGAATTTAAACCAGCAGAAGGTCCCCAAGAATATGTACTTGCTCCTGAAATAGTTAAAGAAACAGAATCTCCAACACAAATATCAGATGAAGCCGGACTAATTGACAGAACAGGTAAAGGATTAACAATAATAGAAATACTATCACTGTTGGAACAACCATTAGTATCTGTTCCAATTACTGTGTATAATGTATTTGTTAGTGTTCCGGTTTTAATAATTGCACCTGTTGTTGAATTTAAAGCTGTAGCAGGGCTCCAATTGTAAATACTCGCACCTGAAGCAAATATTATTGAAGAATCACCAAAACAAATGTTTTGAGGATTAGCTGTTGTTGTAATATTTGGTAAAGGATGAATAGTAAAAGTTTGAGAACTTGTATCGCTTCCGCAAAAATTTGAAATAATAACCGTAACAATATAAGTTCCGGGTATTGAATAAAATATATTTGAAGGATTTTGAACATTTGAAATTGAAGGATTTCCACCGGGGAAACTCCAATTATAAGTTGTTATCGGACTACCACTATTTATATACGTTGGATTCGGGGTATAAGTAAATGAATTACATGAATTAGGAATCGGAGCTAAAGTAACAATTGGTATATCAGTAGCATTAATAACAAAAGTAGTATCATCAGAACCACAATTATTTAGAGAAGTTAAAGTAACATTATAATTTCCTTTTATATTAAAAATAATCGAAGTATTCGTTGAATCAAATGTGTAAGGAGAAACAAAACTCCAACCAGTTGTAGGACTAACTGACCAATTATATTTTAAATTTCCACCAGTTGAACTATTATTAAAATTCACTGTCAAAGGAACACACCCATTTGTTGTTGATGGTGTTGCAATTGCCACAGGTGTTTCATTAATAACTACTTGTTTTGATATTGAAGTATTTCCACAAATTCCGTTTGTAGCAGATAAGGTAACATTATAAATTCCGGGAGCTGAAAAATTATGACAAGGATTCTGAGCAGTTGAAGTATTATTTGCTCCTGAAGCTGCATCATCAAAATTCCATGAATAACTTGCCAAAGTATTACAATTATATCCGAATCCCGAAATAGTATTGTTAGTAAAACAAATCGGAGAGTTAACACAACCTGTGTCGGGAGATACAGCAAAATCTGCTTGAGGAGAACTATAAATTCTGATATTTCCTACTGTTGCAGTTGTAAAATCACAATTATTATAGGCTGTAACCTGAACACTGTAAGTACTATTGGATTGCGTACAAGATGAAATAAAATAAGTATGAGAAATTGTATCATTAACAAAAGGGTCATTATATTGCCAAGTTACGTTTGGCGAACCATCTCCAAAATCCCAGACGTAATATGTTCCGGGAGAATTATATTGATACTGAGATAAAACAAATTTAAAAGTTTGTGGAGCACATCCCTGAGTATTTCCCAAAGAACTTAATCCAATTGCAGGATTACCCTGATTTGCGATATTATAATTATTTGTAGTTTGACAATTATTTGAATCTGTTGCTGTAATAGTTATGTTGAACAATCCCAATTGACTATACAAATGTGTTATAGGAAAACTTGAATTTGTATAAGTATTACTTGAACTTCCGTCTCCCCAGTTCACAGTATAAGTTGCAACAAAACTGCTGTCGGCAGTTATATTATTTAATATTATCTGAAAATTCGGATTTGAATTACTTGGATTATTATCACAATTGCTAAAAGGAGTGAAAGGGTCTATATCCTGAAGCTCAGGAAAAATTGTATTATTAACTGTGAGCTGTTTCTGATGATAGCCTGTTGAACTTGCACCATCTGTAATTGTTAAACTTACAGTATATTTTTTTATCCCACAAACCGAGAAAGCATAGACATGACTGGGGTTTTGTAAAGTTGAAGTTGTGCTGTCACCAAAATCCCAAAGATATGATATTGGACTTGTATAACCCGTTACACTTGATGTAAAATTTATAGTTGTTCCCGAGTTGGCACTATCGGGATTAAAAACAAAATTACACTGTGCAAAAAGGTTGCCTGGCAAATAATATAAGAATGATAATATTATTATTAATCTAAGATTTCTTTTAATGTTTTTCATAATTTT
>CAYLPA010000097.1:0-9767 GCA_964385385.1 uncultured Saprospiraceae bacterium
AAATTGTTGGAAACTTTTTTGGTTACAGACACACTATTTTGGACGGGTATCATTTCTTATGGTTTAGGTGGATTGTTAGGTGGTTTAGCTGGTACTTTTAGTTGGGATTCTGCACCACTAAAAGACTTGAAAATACCTTTTATTGGTGGAGCTACAATTCTTTGTGCTGTTATAGGTGGTGCTGTTGGAGCAACAAAAAAAAATGAAATAACTATTTATAAAAATTCAGCTTCTTTAAGTTTTTATCCGTCTATGAATATTAACTATGATAATAGGTTTATTCCAATGTTTACAATGAATTTAAAATTTTAAATTACAATAGAAAACAAGATAATGCTGATTAATATAATTTTTAAAGATAGTATTATAGAGAAATATAACAGGCATCGAATAAGTTCATTACTAACAGAAAACATAAAAAGTGGAGACCAGAACCCACTCAAAAAAACGGGGCGTATCCGAAAAGCCATATGAGTAGGAAATAATAAATTTAAAATGAAAACTAACAAACTAAAAATGGCTTTAATTCTTATGGTATGTGGAAATTTACTTTTCAGCATATCAGTTTCATCACAGAATTCAGAAAAAAGCAGTAGCAATATTAAGTCAATTGCATTGATTTCTACAATGATTGGAAAAATTAAACAATCACCTCTTCCTTTATTGGATGCAACTCCATTTAATAACAAAACAAATTCAATTGCTCCTCTAATAATTAAGGAGGAAAAAGAAATTATTAATTGGTATAGAGTGTCAGTAGCATCAAGTTTGAAGAAACATTTTAATTGTGAAGTCTTATACGGGGATACTTTAATTGCAAAACCAGAATATCAAGAAATCATTAAAAAATATAATTTTCCTGATAACTTGAAAACTGGGGATGAAAATTTTCCTCAAATACATATTCCCAAAGATGAAAAGAATCTTTTCATGTTTGATGATGGGAGTAAAAACGTTCAGAAATGCCTAAAAAACGAAGAAAAAACCAAAAGTACAACATCCGAAATTTGTAAATTATTGGGAACTGATTTAGTTGCAGTTTCATACTCATTCATGGATATTGTAAAATATGGTGCATTTGGATCATATGCAAAAGTAAGTCTGATGACATTTATTTATCTCTACAACAAAGAAGGAAAACTAATAGGTAAAGCATACAATAGCTCTAAACCAGTTTTGGCTGTTGGTGATGAAGTAATGGGATACGAAACTGTACTTGGCACCTTACCTGATATTTTAGATAAAGTGGTTATTAAAGTAAAAAAGAGAATATAGTCGTTAAACAAATATTAGAAATATCAATAATTGCTAGAAACACTAATCGAGATACAATGTTAAAATCCAAATTTATTCAAATATTTAAAAAAATTATCATGAAAAATCAATTAAACATCAAAAACTTATCGTTACTAATTTTCATTGCATTAATCACAACTTCATGCAATACTGTAGAGCGTGATTGGGAAAAATCTAAAGAATAAAAAAGTATTTGGAATATTAACAAATAGGAAAAAATAGTGGAGACCAGAACCCACTCAAAAAAACGGGGCGATACCGAAAAGCCATATAAGTAGGAAATATTAAATTTAGTAAAATGAAAAAAAAATCAAAAACTATTTTAGGCTTAATGATTATTACTGTATTATTAAGCTCGTGTAGTCTTAACAAAGTATTTTATTCTTCTAAAAAAGTTGACAAATTGGATAAGGTTGCTATTATTACAACAGTAATTGAATTTGCACCAGCTACAGGCGGCATTTACAGTGGAATGATGAATGATAAAATTAGCTCAGTTTCGGAAGAACTTAACATACTATTAAAAGATTATGCAACATTTTATCGTGATTCATTGGGCATATTTTTGTCAAAAAATTTTAATTGTGAAGTCTTGTATGGTAAATCACTGCAATCAAATCCCGGATTTGAAAAATTGAAAACGGAGTTTAATTTTCCAAACGCCTTAGCAACCGATAAAGAAATTTTTCCATTTATGTTTCTATCATCAGGTGATATTATTCCTTTCAAATCTTTCGAAGCATTTTTGAGGTTGAAGCCAGATACCTCATTATTGAAAAATGAAAAACGAACAATTCAAGAGTTATGTAAAGTTCTTGACGTAAATTATATAGCTGTGTCATATACTGCAATTGTTGCAGTATCGGGGAGTGCATTAATGAGAGGTACCTTAAGTATGGTAACATGTATCCGCGTTTTTGACAAAGATGGTGATTATATAGTTTGGGGAAATAAGTATGCACAAGGTAGAGCAATTAGTGCTGGCAAAATAGAAAAATACCCTGCATTTATGGATATTTTTTTTAAAATTACTAAACCAATGGTATCTGAAATTTTGAAAAAATATTCACTCAACTAAACTATGCTATTATGAAATTTACAAGCAATTTTAACTCATTCTTTGCCTTATTAAAGAACTTAATCTTGATATTAATAGCTCTTTTTATGGTAAACCAAGTGAAATCTCAAACCAATTACATTGAAGTTGGAAAAAAGTATTCTGTTGTGAAATTATGTTTAAATAATTACAAATTCATAAAGGCAAAAAACTTTACATTAATTAATGATTCTACAATAAGTTTTGATAATCATGAAAGCGATATACATGAAGTTTTACAAGTTAAAAATGTGAAATTTCTATCTGAAAAAAATGGTACGTATGCATTGACTTATGGATTGGTTGGAGCTGGAATTGGTTTTTTTTCAGTTTTATTAACTCAAGTCCAAAATACTGATATAGATTCTGAATGGGGTACGATGTACATTGGATTTACTGTTGGATGCGCTGCTATTGGAACATTAGTTGGTGCCTGTATCCCAAAATGGAGAAGACTTCAATTCAAAGATAGTAGTGCTTCATATTCTTTTAGATTTTCACCAAATGCTAATAATTATTATTATGGTTTAAGTTTAGTAGTTAATTTCTGACACTATGATAGAAAAACTTTTAACACTTTTGCTAATTATTAATTTTTTGGTATTTTAAACTAATAATAGAGAAATGAATTACAACAGTAAAATACTTTTGGTTTTTATAGTTGTTATTTTATTTGCAAGCAGTTGTGTTGTAACAAAAAAATATGAACAGGCAAAAGCAACACATACAATAACTGCTTACGAAAGTTTTTTAGAAAACCACCATAAAAGTAAATATGCTGATACAGCAAGACAACAACTTACGGTCATGTATGAGAATAGGGACTGGAACGAGGCAAAGCACTCGGATGGAATTAATAATTACAAAGAATTTATATCAAAATATCCAGAAAGCAAATTTGTTTCACAAGCAGAATCCAGAATTTCTGAATTAGAATTAAAGCTGGCTTGGGAAAAAGCTCAAAATTCAAATTCAATGATAGGATACGAAGCATTTTTATCAGTATATCCGAATTCTCTTCATGCATCTGAAGCAAAAAGTAATATAAAAAAACTTCAAGAAGAAAAAGCTTGGGGCGAAACCGAGAGTATAGGAACTATTGTGGCTTACAAAAAATTCATTTCTGATTTTACATATGGTAACTACCATTCAAAAGCAACTGAAAAAATAAAAGCAATCGAAAATCAGGAGTGGGACAATGCAAAACAAAAGAACACTATTGAATCATATCAAGATTATATTTCAACTTTTCCTTACGGTGAATATTTTGAAGAAGCTAAAAAGAAAATAATTGATATTGAAGTTGATTCCATTTTTGAAGGCGACCATGGAAAACTACCACCTATGAGTAGGATTTCATCAGGATATAGCAATTCGACAACCAATGAAGTAAGTATTTTCAACAATACCATTTATAAGCTTACTGTAAGATATAGCGGACCGGAAAGTAAAAAGATAGTGTTTTCTCCAAAACAGAGAAAAACAATTACACTTAAAAATGGAAATTACAGGGTTGCTGCTTCAGTTGATGCTGTAAGTGTTCAAAACTATGCCGGAAAAGATAAATTAGAAGGTGGCGATTATAGTTCGCAGTTTTATATAAGAACTGTAAGGTATTAGGAGATAGAAAGTTGAAAATAAAAGAAAAATTAGCTAATTATGAAAAATAAATGCCTATATTTAATTTTATTGATTAATATTATTGTAACAACTTTTTGTTTTGGGCAACTTGATAATAAGTATTCTGATGCCCAAATGTATTTTTCAATTAAACCACCATTAAATTGGATAGTTGCACATACCTATATACCCCATAAAACAAAAGTATCATTTTATAATTCTGACCCAGCATCAGCATATTTTCGTATTTACATTGGGATAGAACAATTTACATTAGATTCACTGTATTCTATATATCAAAAAACAGCGATAAACAAAGGACGTATTATTGAAATAAAGAAAAAGCGATTCAAAGGATATGATGCTATTATTACAACCTTCAAGGGTGAAGAATATGGATGTTATATTGTAGATTTTTTTATACAGAAAACTCATCATAAATTGAGATATGCTGCAAATCCTGACTTCTTCGATATGTATCTGCCTATTATTCTTAAAAGCATAAAAACATATAAACCAACAATTCCAAACGAGGAAAGAGACTGGAAATATGCTCAGGAACGAGATGACTCATTAGATTATCGTAAGTTTCTATACCAATATTCAGATAGTAAATACAAAATACAAGCCGAAGAAAATATTTCAACTCTATTATGGAAGAAAACAGTGAACCAATGCACTATTGAAGATTATATGCGATTTATTGATATTTATCCTACTTCTTCTAATTCAAATCTAGCAAAAAAACGGATTGAACAGATGAAAAAAGATATCAATGCATGGGAACAGACGCTGATTGCTGATTCTATTCAAACCTATCAAAAATTTTTAAATCAGCATCCTAATAGTCTATATTCAATAAAAGCTATACAATATATAAAAGACATCCAGAAATACGATTCTGCTCGTATTGAAGACTGGTATTCTGCATATGAGGCTTACTTGAATGAATACCCAGATGGTAAATTCGCTGATACAGCACGAAGTAGGTTGGAATGGTTAAAATCACATAAGGCAGAGTTTTCAGTTGATTACCCGTCTTCAGTGAAAGGAGGAAGTAGCCCATACAGTAATGTTTCAAGTCCATTTTTCCCTATGAAAATTACGTTTTATGAATCAGGTTGTAAGGTAGGATATAAAATTACAGGATCTGGCTGGCTCTATGATAATATTGGAGATAAATGGGGTACTAATGGTTATAAAATTAATAGGGGGGAACTAATTATAAAACCAGGCGATAAAAATATTGATGATTACTGGTGCAGTGGTAAGAGGTTCATATATGGTTATGCACATTTTTATTGGGAGGGCGAAGATGCTGGTGGCCATCCTATAAAAATTGAAGTTAAAATTTATCTTAAATAAATAACAAATCAAAAATCGAAAAATGAAAAAACAAATGAATGTCGTTAAAAACCTATTACTGGTTCTTGTACTAATTTCTTTAGTCATTTCGTGCATTAACGAAGATAGTGCCTGGGATAAAGCCAAAGAAAAAAACAGTGTTGCTGCATATACAAAATTTATAGACAAGTACCCTGAAAGTAAATTTATTGCTGATGCACAGCAGAAAATCATGAACTTAGAATATAGTTGGAAGGATGGTTTTCTTGACAAAAAATACAAAGAAGATAAATCGAAAGTAGCAGAAACGTTATCTAAAATCATGAGTGGCGAAAGTTCAATAATAATGGGAATGCAAAATATAAAAAATGGAACAATTATCACATACGCAACTGGAGGAACTGTAACATTTACAAAAGATGGACCAAAAGGACTAATAATATCGGTAAAAAAAATTGTTGAAAATGGAGAAATCATTATAGGATTTAAAGTTAATGATGGAGATAAGGATGCTTCATTGCTGTTGCATCAAACCCTCCAAAAAAACATGAAATAATAAGAATACTCAATAAACTTTTTTATTAACCTTAAAAATCAAATATTATGAAAATTAGATCAAATTTTTTAAAAATTTCATTGCTTTCATTTTTACTGCTTCCCTTGATTTTTTCTTGTAATAATGAACAGAAAAATTGGGAAAATGCGAAACAGCAAAACACTGTCGAAGCGTACAAGGATTTCATTGATGAAAATCCTAAGAGTGAATTCGTTTCAGAAGCAGAAACCAAGATTGCCAATCTGGATTGGGCAGATGCGACCAAGGCTAATAACCCTGCGATTTACAGGGTTTTCCTGGCAAAACATCCGGATCATGCAAGTGCCGGGGAAGCCAGGCAGTTAATTGACAGCCTGGAATGGCTTGAAACAAAAAATGCAAACACAATCGAATCGTACAAAAAATTTGCTGAAAGAAACCCCGAGAGTCAGATGCTGGACAGCGCTAACTACTACATTGAATGTCTGAATGGGACCTGGGCGGACGGATTTTTGAATAAAAAATACATGGCTGAGGAAAAGAAAATTGATCAGGCTCTTCATGATATTTTCAGTAGGTCTATAGCTTTTTCATATGGAGATGTTCCAAACGGGTATTTTCAAACCTACGGGGTAGGAGACGAAAATGGCAACTGGAGCCTGAACGGTAAAGGCGGAATGGTTACTGTTAAAATTGTCATGGATCAGGGGAATATAATCGTGGGATTCAGGATTGATAAAGGAGATCGAAACGCTTCACTTTATTTTCATAAATTACTGAAAGAAAAATTGGATGGGAATAAATAGTAGTGTCTATTAAAAAAAATGCAGAATTGAAATAATAATAATTAAAAAATACAAATATCATGAAAACAAGATTAAGATTTTTAAAAATTTCATTGCTTTCATTTTTATTGCTTCCCTTGGTTTTTTCTTGTAATAATGAACAGAAAAATTGGGAAAATGCGAAACAGCAAAACACTATTGAAGCATACAAAGATTTCATTGCCAAAAACCCTGAAAGTGAGTTTTTAACTGAAGCAGAACAAAACATAGTTGATATAGATTGGAAAACTGTTGAAAATACTGAAGACACAACCTCTCTATTTGAATTTATTAATAAATACCCAGATTCAAAATATTCAGAAATAGCTGAAAATAAAATCTTTGATTTGGATTGGGCGAACGTTAATAAGGACAGTAGTGTTGAATCTTACCAGAATTTTATGACTAAATATCCAAAAAATAAACATGCCTCTGAAGTAGAACAAAAAATTATTGATTTTGAATGGGATGATGCTTTAAAAGCAAAAAATATTAAAACCTACAACGAATTTATTAATAAGCACCCCGAAAGTAAATATATTGAGAATGCAAAACAGCGGATTAATGATTTAGAGTACACATGGAAAGATGGTTTTCTTGATAAAAAATATTATGGATCTCAAACAAAAATTGATAATAGTATCAGTGAGATGTTTGCACGTTGCATGGCATATTCTCGTCAATCAATTGAGAACGGTTTAATACAAGCAAATTCAGTTGGGGATAAAAATGGAAATTGGAGCTTGAATGGTGAGGGAGGTCTTGTTTATGTTAAGCGAATTTGGCTTGACAATTATATGATAGTTGGTTTCAAAATTGATAATGGAGATCGAAAAGCTTCTCTTTATTTTCACAAAGTGCTTCAGAATAAATTGGATGGATTCAAGTAGGCAAGTTTCACACAATTAAGAGAATGTATAGTAATGAAAATGTGAAATTAAAAATAAAAGTAATAAAAATAAGCAAATAAAAAGTAATATTACATGAACTGAACATTGAAATATAAATTAAAACAAAGGAGACAAAAAATGAAAACACTATTACTATTTTGTACAATGCTAATTAGTATTTCAGCATTTACACAAGAAAAACAATTCAATAAAGCCTGTAAAAAACACACGATTGAATCTTATGAGAAATTCATAAATAAATTTCCAAATTCTGAATTCACTGAAGAAGCTGAATATAAAAAGGTTGAAATAGTTAATACGAGTACTGCCTATGAACATTATCTAAAGGAATATCCAAAAGGAGAGTTCTCTAGTAAAGCTGAAAATTGCTTATGTAAACTTGAATATTTTAAAATTGAAAAAAATTCCAAAATTGAATTATTCAAAACCTATCTTAAACGATTTTCTGATTGCGAGGATTATAATGCAATGGCAAAAAAAACATTAATTATGCTTGAATATCAAAATGCAGAAGAAATAAACACATTAGATGCTTATGAGTATTTTTTAAAAGAGTATACCGCTAATGAATTTATTAATCAAGCAGAAAATAACATTCAGAAACTTGAATTTGAAAATGCAAAGAAAGAAAATACAATAATGGCATTAAATATCTACATTGAAAAATATCCTGAAAGCAGTTTTACCAAATTAGCGAAAAAACGTATTGAAGAAATAGATTTCAATAAAGCAAAAGCACTCAATTCTATTAATGCTTACAATAATTATTTGCAAAAATATCCAAAAGGAATTTTTCAAAAAAAAGCAGAAAAAGCTATTGAAAAAATAGATTTCAATAAAACAAAAGATTCAGTATCTATTGAAGCACTTCAAAATTACATAATCAGATACCCACATAGTTATTTTAAAAAAGATGCTGAAAATGCAATAAATGATATTATTAAAAAATTTAATAAAACTGATTTTGCACAGATTAAAAAAGGCGTCAATATTATTGCAAAAACTGATACAACTTATTATAATTATAAAATTGGAGCTATGAAACAAATTCCAGCAAAAATTAATATAATTTCAAAAAGTAATTTAAAATACTATACAAAAGTTATTAATGGATATATTGGAGATGTTAAATTGACTGATAAAGAAATTACTGAAGTCATAAATCTATTATCAAAAGCAGTGAAATCAAGTATCAATATTACAACAGATTCTTCAAGCGAATATCAATTATTGGTGGTTATTAATAGCAGTGCTCCTTATACTTATATGGATAACAGAGGGTACCCTTGGTCTGGCATTAAAGGAAGTTTATTTCTTATAAACAGTAATAAAAAACTACTTTTCAACTACGGTGAAATTGATATACGAGGCAAAGAACTAAATGCAACAATAAAAAAATTCGCAGAAGAAGTTGCCCTTAAATTTAATATTTGGACAAAACAATAAAAAATATAAAATCATGAAAAATCAATTAAACATCAAAAACTTATCGTTACTATTTTTCATTGCATTAATCACAATTTCTTGCAATACTGTAGAACGTGATTGGGAAAAAGCAAATGAGAAAAATAGCATTGAATCTTATACTGAGTTCATCAGTAATCATCCTGAAAGTGAACGTGTTAAAGAAGCTATTAAAAACATAGACAATCAAAGTGCATTAGCAATTATTGTTATTGAAAACAAAAATAGAAATGTTAGTAAGTTAGCTTTAAAAAAAATAAATGCTCAACAAATACTTGCTGAAATCATTTTAAGGTGTACTGATGTCAGTATAACTGATTTAGCGTGGGTTAAGCTGAATGATCAATCAATCCTTATGAGTCTTGCAGATACGGTTGAGGCTGCAAGAATAAGAATCAGGGCTGTTTATAAGATTACTGATGAAGATTTCCTTCTAAAGCGCAGTAAAGATGATATTTCTGCCACAGTCAGACAAGCATCTGTCGAACAGATAAAATTAGAAGAAAAGTTATCAGAGGTAGCAATAAATTCATACTATACTGATTTGAGAAAACTTGCATTTTCAAGAATTACTGATAAGATACTTTTAGATAGTATTAGTAAAAATTATGAAGAATTTAATAAGGTAGATTCAACTCACAAATGCGACAAACTATTCCACTAAATTATAAAATAAA
>CAYLPA010000098.1:0-9435 GCA_964385385.1 uncultured Saprospiraceae bacterium
GATTGACATGGTTTTTCAAATACTTTTCTCATTTTGTCATAAATCGTATCAAAGTCATCTGTTTGGATATTCCCAAAAGATAAATTAAGAAACTCACATGCCTGTAAATCACCTTTTGCATTAATATAAAATCTATCGGTTCCGCCAGCTGTGCAACCAAAATACTCAGGTGATTCTTCTAAAATCATAGGTGAAATAAAGGCATACTCCCTGAATTTCTTATCAAGATTATATTTGTGAGCTAAGTTTTTTATGTGTTCAAAATCTTCTTTTGAAAAATCTTCAATTCCTGATTCAAGCCAACCACCGGCAGGTTTTGGTTTGATAAGTTGAATCATTGAGCCGTTAAAGTCTTTTACTATATTCATTATGTTTTCGAAAGTTCCATCATAAAATGCATCTCTCAGCAAACAAGTATTGAAAGTAACTGCAAATCCAACTTTATGACTCAATTCAATGCCATTTTTTAAATTGTCCCAGGCATTTTCAACACCCATAAAACTGTTCATTTCTTCCGGCTTATCAGTATGAAGAGAAAACATTATTCCTATAATATTTTTGTTTTTTCGAAGTTCAGTCATATTTTCTAAAGTCATTCCATCACCAGTTGAATTAATCAAAATCTCTGATCTGTTATCAATAGAATTACAAACCGTCTTTAATCTGTCAAAAACAAGAAATGGTTCTCCGCCTTCAATATTAAAAAAGGCAGTACCCTTATTCTGAAGATTTTTTACTGTTTCTATTAATACATTTATGTCAGCATCTTTTCCTTTATCGTGTTTTTGATAACAATGAGGGCATTTATATCTGCAAGCGGAAGTAATTGAAATCAAAGCTGAAATACTTGGCATTTTCTTGTCAAATTCAGTTACTTTATTGCAAGCACGAAAATAAGCTTTCGAAGGAAATCCGGGAAGATATAAGTTGATTTTAAGTCTATTTCCAATCTTAGCGTATTTGTTTTGCTTCATATAAGAAAGAAAGAACAATAGACGTTTCAAGACCCTGATAAAATATTTCACTTTAATTCTGCCAAGAAATAACTGACCAGAAAAATAAATGAAAGTGTATAATTGAATCTTTAGATTAATTAATACTTTCGAAAAGCCTGTATAGTTTTTAACTCTAAGCATAATAGCTAAATTAAGTTGTTTTCTTTATACCAATTTACTGTATTCTTCACACCCTCTTTAAGACCAAACTCATTTGTAAAACTAAGTAATTTTTCAGCTTTGACTGTTGAATATTCAATATTATCATAAAACATATTAACTCTTCCTCTTGTTAACAAAGGAACTTTCTTTAAAGAAAAAACAGTATTGAATAATTCCATTAAAAATCCAATTGGATAAAAAATTGCCTTAGGAAGATTCTTTGGCTTTTTAATATCCAACTCTTCACAAAAAACAGAATATACTTTATCCATATAGTCTATTTCTTGGTTCCCAATGATAAGCCTGTTTGTTCCTTTTAGTTTCTGAACAAAAGCAAGAAAATAAGCTCTTGCCAAATCTTTTGCATAAACGATATGAAACTTATTTTTGCTGCTGCCTAAAAAGAAAGGTGTTTTTCCTTTTACTGATTTTATATACTCATAAAAGCCAGAACTAAATTCGTTTTCGCCATAAACCCAAACAGGTTCAATTATCGTAAGATTTATATCGTTCTTTTCTGCAAACGTTATCGCTTCTTTGGTTGCTTGAGCTTTAGTGTCGCGATAATAATTCATTTTGCAAGGAAAAACTGAATCTAAAAAGTATTTATAATGTGAATTGTATGGATGCTCTTCGCTTTTTATTTCTATGGAATTTTCTTCACCATAACTAGATATTGAACCTGTAATTATTACATTCTGAATGCCGTTTGCCTTACATGCTTTTAACACATTCAATGTTCCAACAACATTTGTTTCGTAAAAGTCTTCATATTTACCCCAGTCTTTAACCAAACCGGCAATATGAATTACGCAATCCATATTTTTAAATGCATTTTCCAATGCAGCATAATCTTTTACGCTTCCATTAATAATGTTTATCGGTAATTTCTCGATGAATGATAAATCACTACTGCTTCTCACAAAACAAGAAACATCAACATATCTTTTGCAGAAGTAGTCTGTAACATGACCACCAATAAAACCGGCTGCTCCGGTAATAATTACCTTTTGCTTTTTTGTTTCAATATGTTGTTGTTCAAACATTTTATTCTTCAAATTTCTTTAATAAAATAGCTGCATTATGCCCACCAAAACCATAGGATGTTTTGAGTGCATAATTTATTTCTTTATTAATTGTGTTATTCGCTAAATTCAAATCATCAAAATTATTTTTTGATAAGTTAGCATGAATTTTTGATTCATTTATAGAAAGGGCTGTAACGGCAACTTCAAATGCCCCACTTGCGCCAATTGTGTGACCTAAAATACTTTTTGTAGAATTTAGAATTGGTTGATTTTCCTTATCTCCAAAGATTTCTTTAATCACCTTTCGTTCAACTTTATCATTTAATACAGTAGCGGTTCCGTGAGTGTTTAAATAGTCAATTTTATGATTACCAATGATGCTTTTGATAAGTTTTGAAATTTGCTCACCTGATTCTTGAACCTGAACAATATTATATGCATCGCTATTTGATTGATAATCTTCAATTTCGGCATAAATTTTTGCCCTACGTTTTTGAGCTTTTTCGAATTCTTCTAGAACTAAAATACACCCACCACCTTCAGCAAACAAAAAACCACTTCTATCATTTGAAAAAGGCATAGGTTTTCCATCTTCAGATTTTGTAAGCGTTCCAAGTGAGTCAAAGCCTCTTAAAATTGTTCCACTTTCATCTTTTAATCCTTCTACTCCACCTGTAAAAACAATATCAGAGTAGCCATCTTTAATTTTCCTAAAGGCATCACCGATTGCATAAGTTGCCGAAGCACAACTTGCATTAACTGTATAATTGAAGGACTTCATTCCAAACAATATTGAAACCCATGCAGCAGCTGAATCCGGCATAGTTGAAGGAATAACCATTCTGCTATATTTTGGTTTTAAGATTTCTTCCGATGTGTTTTTCAGGATTTCGTTATAGGTGTGAAATGCATAATAATTAAAACCGGTATTGAGACTAGCCATTCCATTTCCTAATATAATTCCTGAATTTTCTAAAGATTCTGATTTTAGTCCTGCATCAATCAAAGCAAGTTTTGTCCCAACTAAAGCCAAAACTGCTGTTGCTTCCATCATTCTGGAATACTTTTTTATAAAGCTAAAATCATCTAAATTGATTTCAGGGAATGGAACATAAAATTTTGTTTTATAATCATGATATTGCAAGTATTTTTCAGGAATCTTTTCAGCAACAAACTTTTGAGATAAAATATTACTCCACAGCTCATCTTTGCCAATTCCATTTGAACTAACAGGACCGATTCCGGTAATAACAACTCGTCTTTTATTTTCTGTTGCTTTTGACATAATTGTTTAGGTCTGATAAATATTCTTCAATATTATTATAGTCTCTTGCGCTAATTTCAAAATTCATGAAATCAATTTTTTCGTCTTCTGTTTTTATCTGTTTTTTATTCTTTCCTGTGATTTCACCAATCTTTGTAAAAACTAATTGATTTTTGTTTGCCTCTGATAACAATACTGATTCATTATTTTTGCTAATTGTAAAAACCAATTCATACTCTCCACATTCTCCCATAAACAACAGGCACTTTGGCTTAGAAATCAGTTTACAGAGTTCGATTCCTTCCTTTTTATATGGGATGTGAGAGATTTCAAAACCAACATTATTTAAATCTGAAATTGTGTTTAAGGAGCTTAAAACACCATCACTTGAGTCGATGCATGAAGTTGCATATTTACTAATTAATTCTGACTCCTTTAATCTTAAATTCAATTTTAGTCTTGGAAGAATAATTTTATTTCCCAACACATCATAATTTAAAACCAAATTCATCGCTGCTTCAATATTTCCAGCTCCAACATTGCCTGTCATATAAATTAAATCACCCTCCTTTGCACCTATCCTGGTAATTGGCTTAACTGATTCTCCGATTGCAATTCCAGTATACTTCCAAGAATCAGATTTTCCTAAATCTCCACCGATGAAACCTGCTCCACAATCTTTCAGCACATCTGCAATCCCTTGCGAAAAAGCTTCAACGAAATTCATATTCCAATTTTCCGACATTGAAATACTATGAGAAAAAAATAATGGTCTTCCGCCACTTGCTAAAATATCACTAATGGTCCCAATTGCAAGGTTAAGTCCCAATTCATAAGGATAATCATCTCTAAAATAATCTTCTTTTGAAAATTCATCAACCGAGTATAACAGTTTTTTATTGTTAAAACTTAATATTTCAGCATCAGATTCAAAGACATTATTCTGCAAAGCAGGACTTTGAGGGAGAATATCTACAATTTTTCTTATTATATCTTTTTCCTTGCTCATATAGTCATTTTAATGGTTCTTGTTTTTTTATTCTGAGTTGTCTATTTTACTCAAAAAATAAAGTTAAAAATAATAGAATCAATAAAGCAATTAAAAATATTATAGTTATATAATTTCTTGATGAAAATTTTTCCATCACAGTTCTTAATTTATTAAGTCCAAATAGAAGGCTTAAGGTAATGGACAAATAGCCTAGAAAAATAATTACATCGGTTAAACTTGTAACATTTCCAAAGATAAGGCTACTAACAAACATTGCAATGATATAAACCAACACTAATATTATAATAACAAA
Organism: uncultured Saprospiraceae bacterium; assembly: GCA_964385385.1. GTDB lineage: Bacteria > Bacteroidota > Bacteroidia > Bacteroidales > CAYLPA01 > CAYLPA01. The sequence goes on from CAYLPA010000098.1 coordinate 4,754, forward strand.
CCCAAAGATTAAACCTGCTTTTTTATATCTATATATTCCAATTACTGAAAGAAGAGAGAAAATGAACAAAGTTATCATGCCTTTCCATAACCACAATATCTCAATAAATGTTGTATCTCCACCACCCCAACCCACTCCAAAAGCAGTCATAAAAATCAAGTAAACAGTTAACATCAATAATATTATGGTAATTATTGAAAAAAACAAAACTAAAATATTTCTTATTGTTTTCGTTGATATGTTTGTTAAATTATTCATATGAATATTCTTTGAAAAACCTACTAAGAACACAACTAATTTCGAAGCAAATTTAATCCATGATAACTCCTAATAAAAATGGAATTTTGCATTGGATTTTTAATTATTTGCATTATTTGCAAAAGGCAATTTTTTTTAAAATTCATTTTATATTTATTTGCATTATTTGCAATAGTAATGATATGAATTAATAGATATCGCAAAACAAAAATTAGTAATTATTGATTTAGTATAATAATTTCTGCAATCTTTGATTAAATAAACTATTATAAGCCCAATAATTTCTTTAAAACGAAACTTATCTTTTCGCTTAATCGATTACCACTTTTTTAACAATAAATTTTTCATCAGAGTTGAGTTTGACCAAATACATTCCTTTGCACCATTGTGAAACATCAATTTCCAAATCATTTGATTTCATCTCTTCGGAATAGATTAGCTGTCCTTTTATATCAAAGATGCGGATTATAGGATTTGAAATATTCCCGTTTGTGCTGATAAAGAGTTTATCTTTTGCCGGATTGGGATAACATTCTATGCTTTGTGCTAATGAATTTAATTCATTTATATTTTGTGGAGCATTATAAAAAAAGCTTGTTACAAAATTTGGAAGACCTGCATAACAATGTTTATTATTCAGGCTAACACCATCGTGAATAAACAAGCATTCTGTTCCCAATGCGTTTGGATTGCTGATTACACTTACGTAATTATGGTAGTAGTCCACGCAATAGATTTTATTGTCAGGTCCAAGCTGCAAAGCTCCAAGATAACTCATTAAAAGAGTTGCTGCTCCAACTTTTTGAACAGAATTAATAATTGCTGAGCTTGAACCTGCAATTAAATTAACCTGAAACAAAACGGTATCAGCGGTGAAATAAAGTAATTCTTCGCTTGGTGAAAATTCTACACCATAAGGATTGTTGTAAGTTGGGTTGTTAAAAGTTATAGGGTTGGAAATTACTCCTGTGGTGGTGTTGAAATCAAATAGTTCCAGGATCCCCGAATACATAATTGTATACGCAATTCTATTTCCTGAAGGAGAGGTCTTCATATATCCAATTGCATTAAGAGTTCCGTTAGTTCCTCCACCAAGATGTTGCACACCAATTGCTGTAACAACAGGAGTTCCTATTCCTGAAGAAGTTACCGGATAAGCAGCAAAACTGCTATTATTATAATGGGCAATTACCCAATAATCAGTTCCGTTTGAATGTTTAACAGCGGTGATTTTCTCGGTAACTGGAGTAGATAATCCAATATTTTTCTGTGTTACAGCACCCAAACCACTGTTCAGGCTCATATCAACAACAGAAAATTTTAATCCATTGGAATAAAAAAAAGCATCGGTTGTGAAGATGTAAAATAAGTTGCTGTTGCTAGGTTTAGGTACTATCAAAGCTGATTGTGTTGAAGAATTATGACCAGTCAATCCTGTGCCATTGCTCATTACTTGATGGTTTTTGTTCCAAACACTTATTCCGCTGGTGTAGAACAAAAGGTTCCCTGCTGTATCACAAATGGATGCACAGCCTTCATCTTTATTCATTGCAGAGTTTGTTAGCGCAACAGGCGTTCCTGTTGTAAAATCCAATCCGGCGTATTCACCGAAATACCAAATGTTGGCTTCTTTTTGTGAAAATGTAATAATTGGGAAAAGGAGAAGAATTGATATTAGTAATCGTTTCATCTGTAAAAATTTTCATTTAATTAATCAATATAGAAATTAGATTGTTTGTTCAAAATTAAGAAATTATAATTACAAATTTTGAATTTTTTTTATATGTCTTAAATTTTTTATATAATTTTAGATATTAATTTTCATTAATTAGCTTATTGTTTAATTAAAAAAAAGAATATGTACACATTTTTATTAATTATGGGTATTGTCTCATATCTGTTGATTTTATCATCTTTCTTTACAGGTATGAGAATTATAAAAGTAAAATATAAGGTTCATAAAGTAATTGGAATTATCGGATTTACATCCGCTTCAGTTCATGGATTGTTAATGGTGTATTACAACTTATTTTAGGCACTCCAAGTACTCTAGGCATCTGCCTACGCAAAAGTTTGCTACGGCAGACAGGCTCTAAGTAATATAGTTGCAAGTCAAATGCTTTAGCGGGGTAATTCAATGGTCATTCGGTTGTCATTCAATGGTTATTCGGTTGTCATTCAATGGTTATTTAAATACTTTAGGCACTCCAAACTTTAGGCACTCCAAACTTTAGGCACTCCAAGTACTTCAAATGGTAATCCCCATTTTTTTCATAAGGAAAGTTGCATTAAGATTTTGGGAGACTCCTTGTTTAAGTTTGTAATCAAAAACCAATTGGTCGTTTTCAATTTCTACTTCAAATCTTCTGTTAAGAATATTGTTGGGATATTCTTTTTCGAGTTCTCCAAGCGAAACGTCATGAGTTGCAATAAAGCCGGCAGCATTATGCTCAATTAATTGTTTTAATAATGCTTTTGAACCTGTTTGTTTATCTTTTGAGTTAGTACCTTTTAGGATTTCGTCTAAGATTATAAATACCTCTTTACCGGTTTTTAGTTCATCAATTATTCTTTTCAGACGTTTTAGTTCAGCATAAAAATAAGATTCGTTTTTTACTAAGGAGTCAGTTGTTCTTAGGCTGGTGAAGATTTCTACAGGAGAAAAAACAAATTCTTTTGCAATTACTGATGAACCACACATTGCCATTATCAAATTTACGCCTATTGTTCTTAGATAAGTGCTTTTCCCTGCCATGTTTGCACCGGTAATAATAATGAATTGTTTGAAGTGGCTGACGTTAATATCGTTGTCAACTCTTTGTTTCTTGAATATCAAAGGATGTCCAACTTGTTTGGCGTCAATGTGGAATTTGTCATTAGAAATTTCGGGGAAAACAGAGTTCGGAGTATTGTATTTGAAGCAAGCAAAACTTGAGAGTGAATCAAATTCGGCAATTACATCAAGCCAATTATCCAAATCATTTTTGTATTTATTCTTCCAGTTTTCAATTCGAAAAACCTGAATAATATCCCAAAGTAGAAAAGTATTAAGTAAAATGCCTGCAATCATATTACTTCTATTGTCGAGAGCGGCACCGATTTTTGCAATTTTATTTATTACTAAACAAGCATTTGTATTATTATTTTTTAGAGATGTTTTTAGTTCTACAAGCTTTTTAGATTCGAATCCCTGATTTTCAATTTTGCTTAGAAGCTTTGCGTAGGTTTTTAATAATCCTGTGCGTTTTCCTATGATATTGTGGATTTTGTTAATTTTCTTTATATATTTTCCAACTATTGCCAAGGATGTAAGAAGAAGTAAAAACAATATTTGAACAGGAATAATATTAAAACTGGATAGAAAAAGTGCAGCTATGTTGATTGTTGGAAAGAAAACAATTAAAATTTTAAAAATGAAATTATCCGCAAATAAAGTAGGGGAGTTGAGCCATTGATTCAGAATTTCTTTATCATCTTTTTTATCTTCAAATAGATTTCCTGTTGCCTGAAAATCTTGCCTCCATTCAAGTTGTGAACTTAATTCATCAATTGCTTTTTGTTGATTTATTATTTCATCCCTTGTTTTGAATGGAGATTTCAAGCACGATGCTAATTTGTTTTTCCCCAGATTTGTGCAAGTCCTGTTTAAAAATTGGAATAGAAATCCTTCTCCAAAAAAATCAAGGTCGTAGGTGAATGGATGATCAGGGTTGGAAAATTCTTTTCCGTTAGAGAAATTAGAGTATTTTCCTTCAAGGGCTTCTAATTCATTTGAATTGATATTTATTAATTGCTGAAGATATTTCTTTTTATCTTCAAGTTTATTATAGTATTTAACCAGAAATAGCAAAACTACAATTGTAAGAACTATCGTTAGTATTACAGTAGGAAAGTTGATTAGTGTCGCATAATATACCAAAATTGCACCTGCAACAAATTCCACTAATCTTAATATTGAAACAAGATTACTTCTTTTTTTGATTTTCTCATATTTACTTTTGTTCTGAGAAAGATATAAGAGGTATTTCTCTTTTATAGCGTTTATCATAATAAATTATATTTAGTGCAAATCTACGAAGTGAATTAATATGGTGGAAATTATTATTATAAAAATTGTTAAAAAACTTCTAATTTTTATCAGTAGTGTCCGATAAAATTAATTTTTTAAAAAAGGATGTAAATTACACCAATCAATTTTTGCCTCGCTCCTAAAGGATGAATTAATTGTTAGTAATTTACATCCTTTAGGACAGAGGAAAAGAAATTACTAAGAATAAATTCAACCTTTTTCTAAAATAGAACCCTGTTTCTTCTAAAACTCCTGAAATTTTTGTTTAATAAACGTTTATTGACTTTTTATTAAAATTTGTGATTTTTTCAAGCATTTCATAATTTTATGCCTTTTTTAAAGTCTTAATATTTAA
>CAYLPA010000099.1:0-9345 GCA_964385385.1 uncultured Saprospiraceae bacterium
GAGCTAAAAGATCTTCCTACATTAGAGATAATTGACAAAGCAGTTCCTGCAGGAATGCGTTCAAAACCTAAACGTGTAAAGATATGTATATTATTACTTTTGATAGGATTGTCGTTCTCATCTTCTACTGCGATAATATTTGAACTTCTTTCTGATGAGCAAAAAAATAAATTTGGTTTATTTATTAGAATACTTTTCAGCAGAAAAAAATAGTAAGTTAAAATGAAATCACTTTTTGATAAAGCCTATTATTTTGGGCTGTTACTTATTTTTCTAATTAGTTTTTTTCCAATATTTTATAATATAAATCGTTATACAAATACATTTGTTATTTATGCTTTTGCGATATTTTTTATCATAAAATTTATTATTCAAGATGAAAAATTTCGGATAAATAGATCCAGATTAAGAATATATTCTTTTTTGATTTTTTGGATAATTTACAGTCTTTTTACTCTTGTTTGGGCAAAAAACATTAAATTGACAATGCTTCACACTCATTATATTAGTCTTTTTTTTATTACTTTTTTTATTTTTACGCAAAGTTTTCGAAGCAAAAAATATCTTAACATATTTTATTATTCACTAATTGGAATATTTTTTTTATACCAAATATTAGCTATTTGGGAATTAACAACTTTGCAGCATTTACCAACCTCGAGTGCTGGTCATAATGGTACATTTTCGTTTGTCCCCTTTGGCCCATTTTACAATAGAAACGATATGGCTGCTGTCTTATTGATGTTAAGTCCATTAGTATTATTTAGGATTCATATTTCAAAAAATATTATTATTAAAACAATTGGTATAATCTCACTGATATTTTTATTTGTTATGAATACTCTATCTGGTTCAAGAATTGCCTTACTTTTCATAGTTTTAGAATTCTCAATTTATTTTTTATTTTTTATAAAATTCAAGAATAAAATAAGATTAATACTTTCTGTTGTTACTATACTATTCTTGATTAAAATGTCATATACAAAAGAATTTCAATTCTTTAAACTCTTTCTACAAAATCAATATAATTCTATCCAATCTGAGAGTGAATCTTACAAAACCAGTTCTATTAAAATAAGAAAAGCATTATTTTATGAATCAATAGACTTAAGTCTGGAATCTGGATTTCTAGGAGTGGGTGCTGGAAATTACATTTCAGAAATGAATGGAGTTCGTTCCAAGAGAACTAACGGTGTTAAGGCCGCTCATAATTTTCTACTCGAATTATTGTCAGAATATGGCTTACTTTTGACTTTGATAATGGTTTATATTCTTATCAGATGGGGGATTGATTTAATAATAATCTTAAAAAAAACAACTGGCGAAAACCGATTTATTGCATATTCTTGTTTATTCTCTCTTTTACTATTTATTCCAGCAAGTATTCTACCAAGTTCGATAATAAAATATTCTTTTTACTGGATAATTTTTGCCTATATTCATTTGTTTATTGAGCAGAATCTTTATCTAATTGATAAGGAAAAATAATGCCAGGCATCCAATTATTACAAAAGAAAAATAGCAATATTTCTGTTTCTTTGAAGCAAATCGATAATATTGCCTATACTAATGACTATAAACAATCTATAATTTTTAGTAATGATTCATTTACGGTTTTCAATTCTTCGTATGAAGATTATCCGATTACGAAATTTGTAATTAATGATATCATCATAATATTAGAAGGGTATGTTTATAATCTTGATATAGATCATTTTATTAATAATATTGTGGAAATTTATAGAAACAATGAGATGTTAAATTCTGATATCATCACTAATAAACTTGAAAAAATTGATGGTGACTATATTATTTACATAATTAATTCAAGAACTGATGAACTAATTATTATCAATGATCAGTTAAAACGTTTACCTTTATATTATTCTGAAAACAATGAATTTTTCATCTGTGCTAGAGATTTAAAATTTATTACTGCGAATATAGAATTGGAGATCAATAATGATGCTTTGATAGATTATCTATTATTTATGATTCCAAGTGGGAAAGACACACTTTATCAAAATGTATATAAATTAGATTGTGCTTCAATTTTGCAATCCACAAAGAATGAGTTCAAGTTAAAAAATTATAAAATTTGGAACTATCAGGATCAAAAGCTTAAGAAGAATTCTTTTGAAAAAAATCATAAAGAGATTACAAAACTACTTTTTACTGGAATGGAAGACAGAGTATCGAGAATTAAGGGAAATGAAATTAATGTTCTATTGAGTGGTGGTCTTGATTCCAGAATGATAATTGCGATGCTGAATAAATTAGATAAAAATGTAAATACGCATACTTTTTTATATCCTGATAAAACAAATATAGATGATTATGATGATTCTAAGAAAATTGTATCATTAACCGAATTTAATTGGAATGGTTATGATATTGATGAAATTAATGAAGAAAATATTCATGAGATTATTGATCTTAAAGATGCAATGAATTATGCTGGAATTGCAAACATGCTCTCATTTCTAAAAAAGATTACAAAAAATAATGAACAATACTATACTGGAGATGGGGGTAGAATATTAAAAAATGATTTTCCAAGAGAAAAAATCAGTAATTATGATGAGTTAATTAATTTCCTGATTGTTCACAAAGTAGTATTTAAGCCAAAAGTAATTGCAGAAATTCTAGAAATTTCTTTAGAGAAGGTATTTGATAGAATATTAATGATATTTTCAACATATCCAGAAAGTGATTTTAAATATAAATATTTACATTTTTTGTATCATGAGCGCACACTTAATTGGCTTCAGGAAGGTGAGGATAGAAACAGAAAATATTTTTGGTCTGCAACTCCTTTCTCAAACCAACTTTTGTATGATTATGTCAAAAATATTAATTCTAAATATAAAAGAAGCTTCAAATTATATAAACAGATCATTAATAACATAGATGATAGATTTATGGGTATCTCTTATGGTGAAATTGATAATATAAGTTCATTGAGATATATGATATCAGATAGAATTAAATTGTCATTAGGTCTTGTTCCAGCTTTGAAAAACAGATTAAAGAATTTTCAAAGGAAAGAGATTTGTTATTTTGAAAATAGCGATGAATTTATTAAAGTATTTCTTAGTGAAAGGAATCAGAAAATATTTAAAGTTATTACTTCAAGAAATTATACAAAATTAGAAATATTTACGCTTGTTAGTTTATTGGAATATTTCAAATTATGACAAAGAAAATTAATCTTAAAAAAAATGTTTCGATTGCTTTAGTTACCCGAATTATATCAATGTTGATGGGATTTATAATAAGCATCTATATTACTAGATATTTAGGTCCTGAACTTAAAGGTAAAATGTCTTACTTTCTTACATTATCAGCTTCAATTTGGATGATCTTAGATTTAGGCTTTCATAAGAGTTTACCATACATACTAGCAAAAGATGAAAGTAAATTAAACAGAATATTCTCATTTTCTATATTTCTTCATATTATTGATGTTATTATTCTAATTAGTATAATTGTTTTTTTTAAAGAGTCTTTTTATCTAAAATTAGAAATAATAAATCCAATGTATCTTGTTTTGTTCATTTTGTTTACTGCTATTATAAGGTTTGGGTTTATTATTAAGTTTATAATGCTGGGAATTGATAAGATTAAATGGCAGAATTTGTTAAAAATATTACCTATAATTACCTATTTATTTTTATTTTTCCTCGTTAAACATTTTAAGCAAATTAATGATAAGTATCTGTATGTACTAACTGTCTTGATAATACCTTTAGTATTCTGGACATATGGTTACACAATTAAAATATTTGTTTCAGAAAAAATTAAATTTGATTATAAAATTAACTTCAAAGAGATTATTGATACATATAAAATTGGTATAAAAGCATTTTTATCTGCTTTCTTCATTTTCCTATTAATCCGTTTTGATATTTTTCTGATCAAGGTATATGCTCCTTTTTCAGAACTTGGAATTTATTCTTTAGCTGCAAATTTTGTAACATTATTGCAATCATTTAGTAATCTTGTTGGAAGTTTAATGCTACCAAAATTTTCTGGGAACGAAGATAATGAAAAAGGGAATATCATAATAATGAGAAGGATAGCATTGATTTTTTTCGTATTAATCATAATACTAGCAATTGTCTTTTTTACTATAGGAAAGCAAATTATTACTCTCGTTTATGATATAGAATTTATCCGTGCTTATGATGCCTTTATCGCTTTATTACCAGCTGTTTTCTTTCTTTCATTTGGCTCTCTTATAAATACTTTTTTCTGGAGTAGGGGCTTTCCAATCATGACCATAATTCTTCCAATTATTGCTTTAGCAATTAATATTTGCTTGAATATTATACTAATTCCATCAATTGGTATTATTGGAGCTGCAATTGCTACAAGCATTTCTTATGGAGTGTGGCTAATTGCATTACTTATATATTTTTTCAAAACGAAACTTGTTGAAAAGCCCAAAACGTTATTATGGCAAAAAAGTGATTTTGAGTTTCTACTTAATGAAATAAAAAAAATTGTTGTTAAAAGGTAATCAATGCGGAAAATATTAATTATAACTTCATTATATCCAAATATAGAAAATCCTATTAGAGGGATTTTTGTAAAAAAACAAGTTGAAGAATTAAAACAAAGAAATGAAGTAGAAGTGTTTGCTACTGAAATTTCTAAATCAAATTCGTATAAGAGATTTGTTAATGATGATATTGAAGTTCATCAAACTAGATATAGTTTTCCGAAATTTATTATTTCTCCTTTTTTTTATTATAATGCTATAAAAAAGAATCTTATAAAACTAATTAATAAATATCAACCGGACATTATTCATATTCATGATTATAAGCATATTCCTGAACTTTTTGTATTATCAAAGATTATTAATTTTAAGAAATATAATGTTATTTTAACAATGCACAACGATAAGCAAATTGCAGAAAAATATCGTTTCACGAATGTGCTTTATCAGATAACATTAAAACATACGTTAAAGAAATTCCCCAAAATTATTGTTGTAAGCAAAAAAGTGAAAAATCTAATTGCAGAATATTGTAATGAGTCAAACAAAATTGAAGTTATCGGAAATGGTGTTGAGTTTGATTTCCCAAAAATTAATAGAGAAAAATTCAAGCAATTTTTTCCCCATCAAAATAAAGCATTTCAAATTATTTCTGTTGGTAACCTGGTTCATACAAAAGGATTTGATTTACTAATACAAGCTGTTGCAAATTTGAATAGAACAGGATATAATGTAGAACTCTCGATAATTGGAGATGGAATTGAAAAAGATTATTTGAATGATCTTATTATTGAAAATAAAATAGAAGATAGTATTCGTTTATTAGGTAAAGTAGAACATGATATTGTGATGAATTTATATCCTTATTATGATGCTTTTGTATTGCCAAGTTGGAGTGAAACTTTTGGTATTGTTTACTTAGAAGCAATGTTAAACAAACTTCCGGTGATTGGAGTTAAAGGTGAAGGAATTGATGGGATAATTAGAGATTGTAAGAATGGATATCTTGTTGAACGGAATAATGTAATAAAATTAGTTGAAAAAATTATTCTTCTAATGACAGCAGAAGATAGTGAAAAGATAATCAAGAACGGATTTCAAGATGTTATTGAAAATCACCTTCTTTCAAAAGTAATAAAGAAAATTGAGAATATTTATGAATGATAAAATATTAATTATTGCAATGAGTGATTTGACGTTTTTGAATAAAGCACCAGCGAGAAGGATGAAGGCAATAATTGAAACTTTCAAAGAGATGGGAGTATCAAATTCTACAATTTCCGGAAATAGAAAACAAAGAAGTAAAAGAGCGAGAAAATTCTTATTTTCAAATAAACTGAAAGATATTACAGGTGTTTATATTGAATCTTCTAATAGTGGTATGATGTTTAATGAATTTCTTCTAATATTGAAAATGAAATTTTACAAAATACCAATTTCTGTATATATTCGAGACGGATATCCACTATTTAAGGAATATTGGTCTCTAAGATATTATCGTCAGATTATTGCTAATATCTTCTGGCTTGTTAGCTATTTTTGTTATCTATTTCTTGTAGATATTATGTATTTTCCTTCAGAAATGTTAATGGGAAAATTTAGATTTAGTAATAAAAAACTGTTAACTCCCGGTATTTCTGATTTTAAGTATAATCTTGGTAAGCAAAAGAAAAATTCAATATTTTACGCTGGAGGAATAGGTCAGCAATATGATATTGATACTTTTTTGAAAGCTTGTAAAAAGTTAACTAAAGAGATAGATCTCTGTGTTACAATCTTTTGCAGAGAAGATGAAGTATACAGGATAAATAAATGGCAGAATAAATCTTGGTTATCTATTCAACATAAAAATCTTGAAGAGTTAAATTTCCAACCAATGATTGGTGTGATTCCGTTAAGAGAAAATAAATATTCGGATTTAACATTTCCTGTAAAATTGCTGGATTATGTAAGTATTAATTCCGTTATCGTGGCTTCTGAATCTGAAAATCTTAAGAATTACATTGAGGAGAAAAATATTGGATTAATCACAAAATTCGGTGATGTTGAAGACTATTATAGAAAAATGAGAGAATTATTAGAAAATGAAGAGTTATTCAATTTATTAAAAAAGAATATTATACAGTTAGGAAATTCTAATAAGATCACATGGGAAAACAAATGCCAAAAAGTATTAAAGGATTTAAAATTCGATAATACTTTTAAATGATTAATTAATATAGGAAATTTTATGAAGCAAGCACAAGAGTCATACAAATCCTTTAATACACTAAAAATGTATTTGGGATTAAATGGAGAAGATTATTGGCATATAGATTACCAAGAATATGACCATCCATATGATGGTAAATCTTATTTTTGGGATTTATCTCAAAAGGCAGTTTTATGTACTGGTCCATTCGATGAAAATGGTATTTTAGAATTTGTTGATGCTGACAATAACAAATGCAAACATGTTATAAATATTTGCCATTATGCAATCGGTGCATATGAAATGTTTTTGAAAAGTAATGATGAGAAATATCGAATAACATTTTTAAATCATGCTAAATGGTTATGTGATAATCAAGAAGATTATCATGGAATTTCGGGTGTATGGATATTAAAATACCCTGCTTATCTTTATGGTTTAGAGGGAAATTCTGTTTCTGCTATGGCACAAGGAATGGGGATTTCTACTTTAACACGAGCATATTTACTTACTAATAATAATAAGTTTATTATTTCAGCTAAAGAAGCTGTTAATATCTTTTCAATAAATGTTTTAAAAGGAGGAGTTTCCAGACAAATTTCAGATAATTTTTTGTGTTTTGAGGAATACTCAACCTTAGACTCACCCTCATGTGTTTTAAATGGTTTTATTTCTGCCATATTAGGTTTATATGATTTGCTTGAGATTGATGATTATTCATTTGCAAGAGAATTGTATGAAAATGGGTTATCCTCTTTATCTGAAAATATTAGTAGGTGGGATTGTAAAATTTGGAGTTTATATGATTTATATATTCCCAATACAAAAAATTATTCTAGTTATTTCTATCATAAATATCACATAAAACAACTTCGTGCTTTATATAGAATAACAGGAAATGAAATATTTTTAAATTATAGTAAAAAATGGGATAAATATATTAATAATCCAATTTATAAATTTATGGCATTATTAATAAAAATTTTATATAGAATAAATAGGAGATTGTAGTGAAAAAAATTGTATTATTATCGGACGCATCAAATATTCATACTTTGAAGTGGGCAAAATATTTTAGAGATAAAAAATTTGAAATTCACATAATTAGTATGTTACCAGTAGAAATAGATAACGTTAGTATTCACTTATTAGAATCAAGAGCTTATGCAAATAGAAAAAATAATATGCAATATAATAAAGTTGCTGTTGTTTTTGAAGTGATGCCACAGATTAAAAAATTACTAAGAAAAATTAAACCTGATATTCTTCATGCACATTTTGCTTCAAGTTATGGGCTATTTGGTGCTCTCTCAAATTATAAACCTTTTTTTGTTTCTGTATGGGGTTTTGATACAATTACATTTCCCGAAAAATCAATTATTCATAAATCGATTATTAAATATACATTAAAAAAAGCAGATAAAATTTTTGCAACTTCCAAGTTCTTATCTGAAAAGACAGCACGTTATACAAATAAAAAACAGATAATTACTCCTTTTGGAGTGGATATTGATATTTTTAAACCAGATGAAACACAGAGATCAGAAAAATTTATTTTTGGGACAGTAAAAGCTTTGGAAACAAAATATGGAATTGATTATCTATTGAAAGCAGTTAGTTTAATTAAAAATAAACTAAAAAATTGGGAATTATGGATAGCTGGTACAGGTTCTAAAAAAGAAGATCTTATTAAATTATCTAAAGCATTAGATATTTCTGATAATGTCAAATTCTTAGGAAAAATTTCTCATGATCAAATACCACAACTATTACAGCAGATGCATCTATTTACAGTTACTTCAGTTTGGGAATGCGAATCCTTTGGAGTGGCAGCCGTTGAAGCAGAAGCTACCGAATTACCTATTATAGCCTCTGATTTGGGAGGTCTTTCGGAAGTAATAATTAACGGAAAAACTGGATTTCATGTAAAACCAAGAGACATAAATGATATTGCAGAAAAAATATTACATCTATATGAAAATAAAGATTTAAGAATTAGATTAGGAAAGCAAGCTCGTAAAAATGTTTTGCAAAAATATATTTGGAAAGATAATGCAGAAATTATGCTAAGAGAATATAAGGAAATAATAAAACAATGAAAATCCTATATATAACTCAATATTTCCATCCAGAAGTAGGGGCTACAACAAACAGAGCTTTAGCAAATATTAGATATTTTGCAAAAAAAGGACATGATGTTACGGTTTTAACCGAAATGCCTAACCATCCTAAAGGAATTATCTTTGAAGGATATAAAAATAAAATTTCTATGCAAGAAGAGATGGAGAATTTCAAAGTAAACCGAGTTTGGGTATTTACTTCACAAAAAAAGAATTTTATAACACGATTACTCTTTTATATTAGCTTTATGTTTATGGGATTTATTCATACACTGTTCAACTGGAAGAAATATGATATTGTTTATGTCACATCACCACCATTATTTGTTGGTATAATTGGATTAGCTCTCAAGTATTTCTTCCCAAAAACAAAGTTCATTTTTGAAGTTAGAGATTTATGGCCGGATAGTGCTATAGAATTAGGTGAATTAAATAATAAGGCATTCATTAAGAATAGCTTGAAATTAGAAAAGAAAATCTATGATATTTCAGAACATATTATTGTTATATCAGAAAATATGAAGAATAAG
>CAYLPA010000100.1:0-9292 GCA_964385385.1 uncultured Saprospiraceae bacterium
GGACTTTTTACGGAGGACACGATCCTGAAGATTACCGGCATTTTATTGGCGATCCGCCGACAGAACTCGATCTACATCCAAATTCCCCGGGCTACCGCCTTATCCTAAATAATATTCTTTTTCCTGCTGCGAAGAAGAAGAAAAGGAAAACTTAGGATTGGTTGGATGGTTGGATGGTTGGATGGTTGGATGGTTAAATGATTTCTTCGATTATTTTAATCAATATTTGTTTTTTGCAAGTCTCAAAATCATCAAATATGTTTGTTAGTCGCTGCATTTCTTCATTGTAAATACTTCTTTTTTCTTCAAGTTTTTCTTCAAATTCATCCGGAATAAAAGTCTTGCCGTATGTCTGTAATTTTTTGTTTATCAAATCAAAATTGATTTTTACTTTATCTAATAACAACTCATTCAAATCATAAACATCACGAGCCTTATACCTTGTAAGTATAGCCCGTATTTTTTCAGCAAGTATTTCTTCTTTGTCAAGTGCTAAAAGAAAGTAGTTTGGTAAATCATGATAAATTGGCCTGATTATATTTTTTAGAGGTTTGTTGAAAATATCCCTGTTTCTGAAATCAAATGACATCTTGCACATGGACTGGTTTGTACCATTATAAAGAATTCCCTTAAATCGAATACTGAAACTTATTCCAAATTTTGTTTCATAATAATCTTTAATTTTTACATCGAAGATATTTTCAATAAATTCAATTATTTTGTTTATTTCAATATCAACATAATTAAAATCCAAATCCTCCGAAAACCTTTTTATCCCATAGCATTTTTGCAAACAGGTTCCTCCTTTGAAATAGATTGTATTAAAATCTTCAAAAAGTTTTGCCAAGATCAAATGCTGATAATAATCTAATTCCAATTGCCCCAGATTATAATTTAATTTAGACTTATAGGTCTGTAATTCATTTCTTTCCATTATTAAATAACCTCATTTATAATTAGTTTCCATTTAGTATTACGAGTTCCTGATTTACTTAGATTTATATTTAATCTTTCATATTTATTGTCTATTTTTATTTCTTTCAAATGGATGTTGCTTAATTCCAAAAGGTATCCTACTCTCTTGTTTAATACAGAAGAATTTATCTTATTAAGATAAGTGATAAGTATTTCTGTATTTATTATTTCTTTATTCTTTTTTATAAACGCATTAATTTCAGTTAAATAAACTTTAGATGAAAAGTATGTGCAGTCAATTATTGTCTTTTCAATGTTTGAAATAAATACTTCTGAATTGTTTATTTTTATTTTTTTAAACCCAAAGAATAGCCCTTGCTTCACTTTATGAAAATCTATTTCAGTATTTTCTATGTTTTGTTTTTTCAGTAAGTTTTTTGTTATTAAATCTAAATTATTAAATCGTTGGGTTGTAGTGCCGTAATATTCAAGGGCAGAGTGCAAACCAATGTATGTTTCAGTATATAGTTTTTGTAATTGAAACTTATTCTCTATTCTTTTGAGTGAATAATATTTTGTTTTCAGACGATATATTTTTTTTTGTTTTACCAATCTTGTAAGAGTGCTTTTAACTACTTCTTTCTTTTGTTCAGTAATTTTAATAATATCGTTGAGAGTAAATATTTCCAAACCAAGTTCTTCTAAAGACCTATATAGTGTATAAAAATCCATTTTTATTTAATAATATTTGAAGCAAAGATACAATTTTTTGTTTATCCAAAGTAAATATATTTGTTTATTTTAATTTAACAAAAGTTGTGTACTTCTGTTTTCCGAAAACTGTGCACTTATACTTTCCGATTTCTGTGCAATGTTATTTTCTGGTTACATAGATGCTCGCACTACGGGATTTTTATATGCTTAGGTGTTAGCCATCGTTTTTTCATTTTACCCTTTCTGGACAAGAACTCCAAAACTTAACTGTGTTTTTAATTATTTCCTTTTCTCGATCTGAATTGGTTGATTTTTTAAATTTGGCAAAAGTTTTTATTAATCCATCAAGTGTTTTTTTGGGATTTTGCCAATTGACCCAATTGATGCAATACTCTTCAGATGCTTCTTCATTCTTAAACGGCACTTTAAACTTTTTCAAAAAGTGTCGTTTCTCCAAAGATTCAATCTTAGTTCGTGAGATTAGAGATTCGTCATCCAGTGAGTCAATAATTTTATTGTATGCTTCAATTGCTTCTTTTGTGATGTATCCACCTGACCACGATTGTTTCTCACACATTTTATAGGATGTTGTTATCGATTTGCCGTAAAATGTATTTGTACTAATCTCTTTCGAATGAAAGTTGATATGATGGCCAAATTCTCCATAGTGGATACAAGCTCGTAATGGTAGTCCTGAGAACATGCCATGTCCAAGTAATTCTCTGACTGTTTTGATTAAATTATAGTAAGATATTATTGTTTCTTTTTTTGTCCAGACAATCATACTGTCAGAAATCTGAACTGCTTGTATGTTGCAGTCACTGAAATCATTAGTAATACCATCTTTAGTTCTAACATATCTGTTCAAGGTTAACCCATGCTTATATCCACGTTCGAATATTTCATAGATTTTACCCAGCTCATCGAAGGAATTATTATCAACCAAGTCACTGAAACCTAATATGTCTAAGAAAGCTACAAGTTTCATTTTTATAAATTCTGACTAACGTAACTTAAGTTTCTGATTTTCAATAGTCTTTTTTTATTCAAATTTACTAATTCTTTGTCTTGATGCCCTTAATGCGACCATGTGCTATTAAGTGCTGTTGAAAACCGTTTTTATTTCTTTATTTAAGTCCTCAAGTTCTTGTTGTAATTCCTCTTTGGTTCGAATGAAATATTCATCCCAATTGTCAATTTCAATAATGGTCGTGTAAGTATCGCTTTGTCTTATTGTGACTATTTCAGTTTTCAAAACATTTACCTGACTTTGGAGGTTAGTAATTGCTAATTTCAGTAAGTCCTTTTCGGAAACCGACTCTGACCTTGTTTTGAACCCTCCTTTTTCCAAATTAGCAAGAATATCGGTTACTTTTCCAAGGTCATTTAATTCATAGGTTGTTTTAAGTTTAATAAATATTGCTTCTGCATTGGTCTTAAATTCATCACTCACTTTGTCTGGATGACATAAAAGTGTCGCTTTACGGAATTTCTTTTTCAATTCTGCTTTTTGTACTTCCGTCAATTCATAAACCTCCTTTGTTTTTTCTGTATTTACCTGCTCATGATATTGTCGTTCATCATTCTCAGTTTCTTCATATCTTACTTTATCGTCTTTGAATTTTATCTTACGAAGATTTAATAATTCTAAGATTATCTCGCCCAATTCGATTGTATGCCGATGTTGAAATTCCGAAAGCATTTTTTCTAACTCAAGATTTTCATTAGTAAGTTCTCCAAGAAGCATCTCTAAGCGGTGCAATTCAGATTTTAATACCTTTATTTCTGGGTCCTTATAACTTTCAATATTTGCGATCATTAGATGTATTGTTTCATTATTCTCGTTTCCCAACCTTACTCATAACCTTGCGTAGCTTATTTAATGCTTTATTATCTTGATTGAAATACTCCTCCATGTCAATAGTTTCTGTCTCATAGCTTTCCGTTGTTGATATGTTTAATTTTTTCAATCTGACAATGGTGTCCTCAATCATTTTTTCATTCACAATTTCTCCAAATATTTTAGTCCAAAAATTTGGCATAGGTATCAATAATCCTTGACCAAGTGAATACCATTCCCATCTGTCTTCAAACTTATTTATTAGGTTTACTGTCCAAGGCAGATAATCGTTTCTGCTAAGGTCATCCCAATCCCATTTTTCCTTATATCGTTCAATCAGGTCTATTGTCCAAGGCAAATTGCCATTTTCGCTCAATGATTCCCAATCCCATTTTTTTTCATTGCTCTCTATAAAACCTATACTCCATGGCATGTTTAGGTTTTTACTTAAACCCTCCCAATCCCAAAAATCAGCGTATTTCATAAAAAGTTCTTGTTTTGAAGGAACTGTTGGGTTTTTACTCAACCAATACCAATTAATCCGGCTCCTATTTTCATATATCAGTCCTTCAGTCCAAGGCACATTTTCATTGAAGCACAATCTTGACCAATCCCATTTGTCATCATATTTTTTTAATAATTCTACTGACCAAGGTATAGACCTGATTAAACTTAAGCCATTCCAATCCCATTGATTTTCATATTCAGTAATGAGTTTGTCGCTCCAAGGTAAAGCTTGATTCCAGCTTAATTTTTCCCAATCCCACAAATTGGAATAACGTTGAATAAACTCTTCTGTCCAATTAAACGTATTGTTACTACTCAGTGAGGACCAGTCCCATTTATTGCCAAAACGTTCAACTAATTCAATAGATAAATCTATTGGCAAATCTTCTCCAAATCCTTCCCATTCAATTTGGGATTGAAATTTATCAATAAAACGAATTGACCAAGGAAGAGAAGGATTGCTTCTAAATCCCCACCAATTCCATTTATCAATATATTTAGTGATTAGTTCCTCGGTCCAATGAATTGACTGATTTTGACTCAGACAACCTCCAAATTCCCAGATGTGTTTATACTTCTCGATTAGTTTGGAATTTAAAGGGTAGTATTTCGAGATTGTTCGTTTGAAAAATGCAGGGTGTTTAATAAATAATTGGATTATTGTTTCATAATATTTGCCCGCTAATAATTTATTAGTTATTACTAAGGAATTTTCTACACTTTTGACCAATTGATTTTGCCCTATTGGTACTAAGGATTTATTTTCTTTCTTATTATTTTCCATCTATTCCTTCTCTTGTCTTAGTTAAATGACGCACAACTCCTAAATATTTACTACACCACACCCTTTATTTCACCTTTGTCCGTTGTAGCCCGTTTTGTTAAAATATTGATTAATAACGTTTTTTGTATTTAGAAATTTTATTTCATAATTAATTTTTTCAAATGTATGAAATTTTTTAAATATCCAAGTTATCTAACGGAGTTTTAATTTTCCGGAGTTGCTTGGTAACAACATTGGTGTATATCTCCATAATCTTTGAGAAACTAAGCCCCGGCAATTCTAAAAACCACATAACCTCTGAAATAGCCAACCCCGCTACTTTTGGTGTTGTTCAACAATGCATATAAAACCGTAGATGCTAGCCGCACTACGGAATTTTTATATGCTTAGGTGTTAGGCTCTGTTGTTCTTTATTAATTCAGTTCTTATAATTACGGAAATGAATGAATATTTCTTCATTGGTTGCATTTTTCTTTTCAAGGTCAATTAATTGTTTTAAGTCATTGGGCGAACTTAAAATTTCCCATACTATATCATAAAGTCCATAATTAATCTTTTGAAAAATACTGTAAAATTCTTCAAAATCAATGTTCTCTTGATGTAGGATGTATTGGATATATGGTTTATTAAAAATTTTCATGAGACGTTTTCTATTTTTTTCTACTTCCTTGTCAATAATTTGCATGGATTTAAAAATATTACCATCCTTTTTTAAGGTTTGATAAAAATTGTTTGAAGGTTTATCATCAATACCAGTTCTGTATCCCAATAATCTAAATGCAAGAGCACTTGCAATTGGTCTAAATATAGCATTGAGAATAAATACTAAAAAGATAGATATTATTCCATACCACCAATTACTTATAAAAAAGGATAAAATCACTGTTAATATTATCAATACTGATAGAACAAATTCCAGTATTTGTTTTTTTGCTCCGCGTAAATGAAGATTTAATATGTAAAAAAACATAATATTGTAAGCAATGAAAAGATAAATACTATCATAGCATCTTTATTCAATTAAATATTATTAAACCTGCATCATTTAACTGCTGACCTATTGATGTATAATCTTCAACAGCATTTTTGTATTCTATTTCTTTCTTTTTATAGGCTTCCCAAGTCATTGGGTTATTAGAGAAACTTTTACTGCCTTTTGACATAAGTCTTTGTCTTTCAACTAAAGCTGTAATAGTGTTTCTTACTGAATTTACATATTTAATAAGTATTTCGAAATATTGCAGTTCTTCACTCGTTAATGTGGATGAATTTGAATTTTTAAAATCTTTTACTTTATTTTGAATAGAATCCCATAAAGGAATAAGTTTCTCTGCTTCCACTAATAAATTTTCCATTGGTACACCTTTTCCGAAAATATTTTTTATAAAACTCTTTAATGTGCTTGATTCATTAAAAATATTGTTATGAATTTCAATATATGTATTAAGTCCTTCTTTAACTAACCAAGCAAGTTTTCGAATTTCGTGTTTATGATTCATAAATATTTATTTTATTCGCCTTTTTACAATAGGACCTAACAATTAGTATAAGAATAGTAGCCGATTGCAGGCTTCATCCCTGTATGGTTACAAGAAAGTTTAAGCGGGTTACAACCCTTGAATTTACTAATATCTCTGTTATTATTTTCATACATTGTTGGCTTTAGTTGTTTATTCTATCTAATCTCCAGAATAGATAAAAAGGATTTTCCTTAATTGAACTTTTCTCATCTAAATATTTCAAATATGTATCTGTTGCTCCTAAGATACCGTACCCAAGACTCCCAGCTCCAATTATTGCGGCTATAGTTTCTGAATCAGGATTATTTGATAAACGAAAAAGAGATAAAGAATAGGCTATATTTGATGCAATCCTAATTCCTGTTTTTTTTAATAACTCCTTGTATTCAATTTCAAGTTTAGAAATCTCAGGCTTAATGTGGTCCCTTAATACATATTGTGCTGATATATCAGATTGAATATAATTATCAACAATATTTAAGATAGATTTTCTAAATGCAGATAGATGTTGTTTTTCATTATTTAAAAGCCGCATAAGCTTTTTCTCGGTAATATTAGTTGTTAATGGAAGCACTATCTCAAATATCTTGGATGCAGTATCAGGTAAATTTGTATAAGAAAATGGTATTGAATTCCTAGGTAATTCTTTTTCAAATATCCAGTTACCAGTCGGTGTATTTGGATTTACAAAATAGGTAGTAAATTCAGGATTATTTTCTGGAATTTTATCTTTAACCAACATGATTCTCATTGGTCTAATTATTGCCTTTTGGTTTTTAATAAGATTCCCGTACGAAGATAAAAGTCGTTTAATTGCCAAGGTTGGCCAATAGATATAGGCAGGCAATAATACATGCGAATCAGAGGATATTTGCAAACCTAACTCCGATGGTATCGTTACAGTCTTTCCATAGTTTGGATGATTGTTTGGAAGGTACTGAATCTTAAATTCCGATTTCAATCTATTCATTAAATAAATTGAAGTAACATCTGAAAAAATCGTTGAAATAAATAATAAGTCCTTTAACTGTACTTGCTGGTTAATATAAATATCAGATTTAAGTATATCGCTGTTATTATACCAATTCACAAATTCGTCTTCAATATCAAGATATGTTGAGATGAAATGTTTCTCACCTCTCTTCAATCCTTTATATAAGTTAGTAATTAGTTCCATAGCCTACAATTAAAGCCAACTCCTAAATATTTACTACACCACACCCTTTACTTCGCCTTAGTATTTAAAAGATAATGTTTCATAATTTTATTTTTCAAATGTATGAAAAAATTTAAAATATCCAAGTTATCTAACGGGCTTTTTATTTCCCGGAGTTGCTTATTAACAACATGGGTGTATATCTCCGTAATCTTTGATGAACTATGCCCCGGCAATTCTAAAAACCACATATCCTCTAAAATAACCAGACCCGCTACTTTTGGTGTTGTTCAACAATGTATAAAAAACCGTAGATGCACGCCACTACGGAATTTTTATTTGCTTAGGTGTTACAACACGTTTTTATTCCTCTTGATTTCCAAAACTTAAGATATTCGTTATCAGTTTCCGTGTCTTTTAACGTCCGCATTATTTCAGATGCAGAGCTTTCTAATCAATGATGATATGGATATTTTAATTTCCATTTCTCAAATAGTTCACGACTAATTTTTTTAAACTTTTCGTTAATCGACTGGAATTAATTTTGGTTTCTTTTTCCCATTCAGTTAGTATTTCATTTCCCAAACTTGACCTGTAGAAATTACCTTTTCTACTAATCTTTTTAGATAGTACTTTCTTCCCTCTAATTGTTCAAAAGTCACATCATCTTTGTCTCCATAATACCTAACTTTGACCGAGTACAAAACTCCATTCCCTTCATTTTTATTGAACGAAACATAGTTGTCTGTGATGGTATATTGGTAGTCATCTTCCCAAATTAAAGTTCCAGAAAATCCTTTTATTCCAAATACGGTAGCTCGATTTATATCTTTTTTGTGAATGAAAATAGCATCTTCTCCATTCGGAGCCATTTTTTCATTTAGTTCACCTTCTTTTACATTTTCCATTTTTGCGTTCTTTTCAATGTCAAAATCAACTTTTTCTTTATTATAAAATGGTGCACGAAATATAATTTCTGTTGTAATTCCGTCAACACTAACATTCTCAAACCGACCTGCTCCTGCAGATACAAATATTGATTTATGTGGTATTTTATATGACATTTTGAATCTTCTAAATCCGTATGACTTGGCATCTTTCCCTTTTACTTCAAATGTATTTTGAAATCCATAATCATAAGCTTTAGTTGGGTCTGAAGCAATTTCTAACGAAATTCGCTTTTGTTGTTGATCTGCATATTTTAAATTTTCTAATCTGGTTTTTTCATTCTCTGCATTTGCAAGTGCTAATTTTCCATAATCAATCGTCGAAATGTTTTTATTCACGTTTACATTTCCGCTAACATTGACATTTTTGTTAATATTAGCATTCACGTTTTGGTTTACTGTATAATAACCTGAATATTGAGCATTAGCAGTTGAATAACCTATAATAAAAATTAGAAGTAAAAGTTTTTTCATTTTGTATAAAGTTTAGTTTAAAATGTGTTGTAACGTAATTGCTATTTGCTGTACGTAGCCTTTGTCCTCTGTAGTGCTTCTTGTTAAAACATTGATTAATAACATTTTTTGTATTTAGAAGGTGATTTTTCATAATTTTATTTTTCAAATTTATGAAAATATTTGGTTATACTACGTGTTTAATGGGAAATATATGAATTTAATCAATTTGATAATTTTTAGTTTGGATAATTGGAATGTCCATACGGATTCCCTTCGGTATATGAAATGTTGGATAATGAATACTAATTAACAAATAATGATTTATACTTGTACGGAACAGAATTGCAAAATTGTTAAGAATTAGTATAAGAGGTTTCGTAACTTTGTAAAAAAAACAAAAAAGCAAATGAAGCGCATTTCCAGAAATTTATCTGTAAAACTAAATTTATTTAT
>CAYLPA010000101.1:0-9210 GCA_964385385.1 uncultured Saprospiraceae bacterium
AAGCTGTTTGCAAAGGACAGGACAGAGATTAAAAATTGGCAGGAGTAACTACTAACGATGGCAATATTAAATGTTGGGCATTTTGAAACTCCAATATTTCAATTTATTACACCGTTTATTTATTGTTAATTCTTACATATTCACCACTTTCTGCCCAAATTTTTATATTGCGTGTTGTGCACCGTTTTTATTAATCTTCATTATCTTCTTCCTCATCTTCATAGTTAAATTCAACTTTGCTTTGCTTGATGATTTCAGATAAAACATTTCCTAAATTATTTTCTTTTTCAATTTTGTCAAGTGATTGTTTTAGGCTGTCAATATTTATTATCTCTTCAATGCAGTCCATATATTTTTCAACTACTTTTTCTACGGTGTATTGCTCAATTGCTCCGTCTCTGATACTCTTCTTTAATTCATTAATTGGAATTGTTGACTTTACAACAAAGGTTACTGGAAATTTTTTAAGTTTATCAATGTCTAAAAAGTATTTTTTCACATCTGTCGTTTCTGTTACTTGAAAAAATCTACCAAGTGGCTTCATTACAAAATCAATACCTCCATCATTAGCATTTGTTCGCCCAGTTTTGTAAAGTTCTAAATTATCTTCCTCCACTGTATCAGTGGTATAGCCCCAAAATATACTTTGTTCTTTGTAATCATATTTTAAGATTGAGAAACTTACAATTTCAAAAATACGTGCATCTACATTTGGTTCAATAAGTGATAAAATAAACTCTTTTACTTTTTTAGGTTGTTCTGTTTCGATAATTTTAAATTGCTTACTTGTTTTTATAAAATTATCAAAAGCACTTTTCTTAGTTTCAACATATTTATCAATAATTTTAATAGTTGCTTCTGCTATATTAAATTTTTTCTTGTTCGCTTTTACAATTAATAAATTTTCGTTTATCCAATACCTTTTAGTTTCAACAACTCTAATGATTGGAATATAATCAAAGGTTGAGAAATATTTTTTGAACTCTTGGTTCATTCTGTGATTTAATGCGTGATTTTGTAGTTTTGCTCCAAATGGCAATTCTTTTTGTCTTTTGAGAAGGTCAGAAAATATTGCTCCGTCATATTTTGAGTATTTCCCTTTTTTATGATACTCATTGTTAATATAATCTTCAATCAGAACATATATTGCATAAATATTTGCAAAACTTCCTCTTGATTTTGATCCTCTATCTGCTGATACAGTTTTAATATTCAAATATTGAATTAATTCACTGTTTTTGAAAATTTGTTCTGAATTTTTCCCAAAGTATTTCTCTAAAACTTCTTTTATTGTGTTTGTAAAATTATGCTTCATATTCTTTGCTTTGCCTCAAATAATGTTTGTTGTTGAGTATTTTTAATTTGATAAGTTTTTAGTTCAGGCATTAAATCTTCACCGTTTAATTTGAATTGCTCTAAAACACGCCTTATACCAATTTTAGAATAACCATCATTTATTTCAATTCCAATGCTTTTACGGTTAAGTTTTTTTGCAACAAAAGAAGTTGTAAAAGTTCCAGAAAATGGGTCTAAAACAACATCTCCTTCATTTGTGCTTGCCTTGATAATTCTTTCTAAAAGTGCTATTGGTTTTTGAGTAGGATGGTTCTCATATTCAGCCATTCTGTATCTTACTCTTGGGAAATTCCATACATTTCCCGGCACTTTTTTAGTATTATATGGTTGTGGTGGATTTTTCCGATAGTCAATTAATTTCCTCTTTGATCCAGTCTTGGCTTCAACTAATATATCGTCTGAATTAAAAGTGTATCTTTTTTTGTCCTTTACACAAAATAAAATAGGCTCATACATTGAGCCGTAATAATTCTTCGCTTGAACACCTGAACTATCATATGACCAAACAATTCGAGATAAAATTTCAATTTTGTCTCTTAAATAAATATCAAAATACGGGATAAACTGAGTAGATGTCATAATATACAAGCTTCCACTCTTTTTGAGTTTTTTTAATAGTAAATCAATCCATTGATAGCACCATTTTAAATAATCCTCGTCATTTGTCCACTTATCTTTTAGTCCATTAAAATCTTTCCCAATGTTATACGGTGGATCAACAAAAATTAAGTCAATGCTATTGTCTTCAATTTTATTATGAAGAACTTCAATTGCATCTCCTTGATATATTTTATGATTTTTATTTCTAAATTCGTTCATTAAAATCCTTTTATAATTTTTAAAATACAAAGATACTTTTTATTCTTTGTGTCAGCAATTTAATCTTGCACGGTCTTTCTTCAAATGGTGTAGAACGATGGCAATATTAAATTTTTGGCATTTTGAAACACCAATCTTTCAATTTATCTCATCGTTTATTTATTGTTAATTCGCCCATATTTACCACTTTCTGCCCATTTTTTTATATTGCGTGTTGTAGCCAGTACCTTATTCATTTCCGTTTAATATGTCTGTTAGAAAACTAAACTTCAACTTTTCTGAACCATCATTTTCTAACCATTTAAATAACTCTTGTAACCACAAATATTTACTGTAGATATGTTCGTCATCATGGTAATAATATAGGTTCTCTGTTATATATTTCTTTATTAATTCTATATTTTCTTTTTCTCCAGTTGAAGCAGTTTTTAGCAAATCAGTTGTCATTTTAGTAATTGACCCAAGTAACTTTGATGTTGGGTCATCGTCATTTTCATCAATGGAGTTAAATACAGAATTGAGTTGTTGAATGGAACTATCAATTAAGCCTAAAGGATTTAAGAATGCTTGATTTTCCCAGTCTAAAATTATGGCTTGATTAAGTCCAAAATACCTTATCTGATTTGAATCATAGTTGAGTATCTTTTTAACTATTTTTTTATCAAGTATTGTTCTTGGATAAATAGCCTTTTTACTTTCTAAATAGTACGCATTTACTAAACCTTTAGAAAATATTATATTTTTATCAGCATAAAACGAACCCATTGAAATCCCACCTCGTGTAAAGAATCCTTTAGACATCATTATCAGCTGAAATCCACGTATATATATTGTTAATATGTTGAGATTTGATAAAAAATCATTTTCGTTATCAAAATATGGTATCGAAATACAAATATTATCTGAAAATGTCTGGTATTCTAAATGCTCAATAGCTTCTTTATTGTAAATATTCTTGTTGTCAAGCAATTGCTCTTGAGCTAATGAAAATGATTCTTGAATATCTTGAAGAAATGTAGAAGTAATATCATTCTCATACCCGTTTATAAAATCACTGAAACCTAAAATATCTAGGAAGCAAATAATTCTTGGTTCTGTATCCACTAGGATATTTTTAAAATAATCTTTTGGGTTTTTAGTTAACCTAATTCGGAAATTCTCATCAGATTCTTTTTCTAAATGGACTTCAAACATGCTAGAGAATTTTTTTAATTTGTTTTTTAATTCAGTAATCTCAAATTTTTTCTCATCGATTAGGTTATTAGTTAGGTTTCGGATTTCACAAGATATATCGTACAGTAATTCTTTACATACTTCATCATCATTTATTTTAATTTTTTCATCCTCAGTTTCATTCTCTGAAATTCTTAAAAATAGATTGTGCAAACTATCGTAGTGATTTTTCCAGAATATCTCTAAACGCTCAGGTGGAGTTAATTTATCACTATTGTATTCAAATAGATTTCTCTTCATAGAACGTTTGAATGCCATCAAGAATGAATTATGATTCATAGGCAAACTAGTTTCCTGTAGAATATTTTTTATTTTTCTATTCGAATAATAAGATTTGCACCATTCTATTGCTGATACGGTTACAAATGTTTTTAATGTTTTAGGCTGAGGAGTAAATTGAATATTTAGAATTTCTCTTGGAAATATTTCTTTAGCCTTTATACGGATGATTTGTGTTAGAACAATTTCAGTGATAGAAATATTTTCATTCGACAAGCTACTAAACTGAACAAATAATTTATGTTTCGGGGATTCTAAGTTATGATTAAATAATGTTTTACTTATAACAACATATTCTTTTGCTTTAGTTATCTCAGTTTTTATATTCCAACTTGATGCTTGATTAACAATCTCTTCATTGAAGTTATCCGTGATAACAATTGATTCTATTGTTTCATCCCAAACATTAAGTTGTTTAGCATTTTCAATAATACTTGTGAAAATCTGATTTATTGAATCAAGTAATTCCTCTGTTACAGGATTTATATAATTCAGCTTTATGTCAATTATATTTTTCATTTACTGCTGAAGTTTCTTTGTATTGGCTACAACGGTTTGTGTATGAAGCGTTGGGCATTTCGAAGCACAAAATTTCAACTTACGATAAAGTTCAAACGGGCTACAAACCTTGATGTTACTACTATCTCGCCTATTTTTTATAGCCTTTGTTATGGGCTTGGCTTTCTTCATTCTTTCCGTATTATTAAATTTTGTTAGCTTTTCTGTCAGCGTT
This sequence comes from uncultured Saprospiraceae bacterium, assembly GCA_964385385.1. Lineage (GTDB taxonomy): Bacteria > Bacteroidota > Bacteroidia > Bacteroidales > CAYLPA01 > CAYLPA01. The sequence continues at coordinate 4,421 of CAYLPA010000101.1, forward strand.
GGCAAAGACATACTTATTGACAAGTTTTGACTCGTGTGGTTGGCTTTCAGCGACTTGGCAATGTGTATGGCTTTATGCATTGGCTCCTTCCACTATTTTTATTTCTTCTTCTGTTAGCTCATAAATTTGATAAACTATTTGGTCAATTTGATATTCAAGTTTTGCTGTATCAATATCATTTTTCTTTTGTTCCATAATTCTATCTACTAATCGAATGACAATTTCTTGTTTTTCTTCCGAAACTATAGGAATTGGTAATTTCTTGATGTAATTCAATCCATATTTCCGAGCATCACCCATTTTAACAGGACAAATGTCATAAATAATCCATTCCATTAGTTTAGAATTTAACAATCCGAGGATATATCTTAGATTAAACTCTTCGTCAGTAATCCTTAACGAATGACTAGTCCCACCACCAAAAATATTTTTATTATTATCCAAAATGAAATTTGGTTGCATACCAACATCATAGAATACAATTTTTGAATTATTTATATCATTTAAATCAACACGTCTCATTATTGAGTACCAAGGTATCCCTTTCTCTTTAATGGTAACCCTACTATCTTTTCTGTTTTCTAACTTTTCCTTATGAGAAAGTAGAAAATTGTAACAATTTGGATAATTTATTTTCAAAACAGATTCTTCAAGAATTGAATTGTTTTGAGAATAGGGATAAATCAATGAAAAGGTTTGGTTTAAGTGTAAATATTTTTTGTAATTCTGAGGTCTAATAAAGTTTTTAGTTATTTCAGATTCTAATTCTAAATCTTTAACTTCTTTTGAAGGTATTAAAAAAGCACCATCAAAACCTGTAATTACACCGTAAGTAAAACTTGCAATATCATCAAGCGTTAAATGTTTTGAATACACTTTAGCTTTTAAATCTTGATTAATATTAAAATCCCAAGGCTCTTCGTTAAATGTACTATTTTCAAATTCAATAAAACTACAAGGTATTTCAGTTGCGTAATCAATGAGCTTGTAATGAATAGATTCAGATTTTTTTGATATACTTAAAATTGAAACATAAGTTGCTAAACCTTCAAATACTGAAACCTTTGAATAATCAATATTTGAATACATTTTTCCTTTTAGAAATTTTCTTGCCTCTCTCCCATATTCAGCTTTAAGAAATTGGTTTGAAGTAATATATGCAAGGCTACCATCTTTATTCAATATATTATGCCCAAGTTCTGAAAACAAAACTGAAATATCAATTCTTTTATAAGCAACAATAAATTTCTTTTTGTAATAATCTATTGCTTTATATGGAAGTTCTTGAACCCTGATATAAGGTGGATTTCCAATTACTACGTCAAAACCAATAAAAGCACCATTATCGTCTAATACTTCTGGGAATTCAAAACGCCACTCAAAAGCTTCTTCATAAATTTTATTATTCTTTATTTCTTCAATTTCTTTTTCAAGTTTTGAAGTTTTAGCCGTTAACTCTTTAAGTTTTTTATTCCATTGTGTTTTCTCTTTTTTTGACAACTCAAACATTTTTGGCTGGGTCATCATAAATAACTCGCCTTTTAGTTTTGTTAAGCGTTTTACTTTTGGATCATTCATTGAAATTTCACTTCTGAAATCGCTTTTTATATCGTTAATCAGCTTTTCCATTGCATGCTTTTGCTCTTTTGTTTGAGCATTGCGATATGTGTCAACTGCTATTCTGTAACTGTCAATAGACCATTTACTTTTCTTCAGGGCTTTACCTAAGTCAGCATCAATATCAAATCGACTTATTAGTGAATTACCACATTTGATGTTAATATCAATATTAGGTAATGTTTCTAACTCTGTATCGTTTTTGTAGTAAGCATTTTTTAACAATTCAATCCATAATCGTAAACGACAAATCTTTACAGAATTTTGATTTATATCTACTCCGAAAAGACAATTTTCTATTATGGTCTGTTTTTCGTGAAAAAGTGCTTCCTGTAAGCGTTGGCTTTCTTTGTTTTTTGGATTGTATTCAAATAATTCCCCATCATCGTCAGTAATTATCAAGTCATCATTTACAACTTCAACTTGATATTCTTTGAGTCGTTTTCCATCACGGTCTTGTAGAATTTTCAGGTCATTTTTAATAGCAATTATTTCATTAAGAGATGAAACTAAAAAGTGTCCTGAACCAACTGCTGGGTCACAAATTTTTAAACCATTAATTATATGGTTGGCTTCTTGTCGGTCGTCAATTTTATCATACAGAGAATCAATATCTTTGCAATTCCAGTTTTTGGTTTCATTAAATTTTTGAACAACTGTTTTTCTAATAGTTTCACGGCACATATACATTGTAATAAAACCAGGTGTAAAGAAAGAACCATCTTTATAACCATTTATCTTCTCGAATATTAAACCGAGTACAGAAGCGTTAATTAAGGATTTATTGTCTTCTTGAATATCTTCTGAACCTTCACTACTAAAGTCATACGAATTTAGAAATTCAAAAAGATATTCAAGTGTACTTAATTCGCCTGTTCTCTTTTTTCCTTTTTCATCTTTAAGAACTGTAGATGAATAAATTGGAATGGTTTTATCGTCTCTTAGATTACTGATAAAAAGTGTTGAGTGTTCTATTTCTGTTGGCTCAAAGAGTGAACTATTTAAATAAGGTACTTTTTTAAATGCTTTTTTTACATCTTCATTTCTTTCAGATTGCTGACGAGCAAGAACTTGAAAGAAAAGACTATTTAAATCATCATAATTTTGAATTATGTTTATATTTAAAAATTCATAAGATTTATCTCCTTTATGATAGGTGATAAGTTGAGCTTCTAAAAGTTTTAAAAACAGAATTCGATTTAGCCAAGTTATGCTCAATTCAAGACCAACGTTAAAAAGTCTTTCCTGTTGAGTTGTTCCAAAATGATTTGGTTTGTCAAGTCTACTAACTTTATCCAAACTATCTAATTGGATAATAGCATTTTCAAGTAATGAGCCTGTATTCCGTTTTCCTTCTTTGTTTCTTTCAATTAGTTTTTTACTTCCTTCTTTGGTTTCAGTCAATCCAATAATATGCAATAACTCTCCATAAAATCGTTTGTCAAGACTATTACTGTCGTTTGCAAATGGAAGTTTTAAAAGGTGTTCGGGTGAAATTAGTTTAAATAATGCAATGAGTTTGTTGTCATCTTTCCTGTCATCATTTCTCAATGGTTTTTCGTATTCTCTAATGTCGAAATGTGTAAATTCAATATCTTGGCTTAATGAATCTATAAAAGGTTTAGCAATTTCGTTGTAAAAAAAGTCTGTTTTTGTTCCAGACAAACTACCATTTTCAAAATCGTTGAATTGTTTTACGAATGCCTTATTTTGGGCAAAAAAAATTTTAAATAAATTTGAATCAAAAATGAACCATTCATTAATATTGGTTGCAATCAGATATTTGATTTCAAGATTTTTCAATGTAACTCGTTCTCGCAAGTAGTAAAGAACTAATTCCTGAAATGCTTTGACATTAATATTGTCCTTTGTAAGCATTTCACTTTTATTCGTTGGTTTTTTTGCTTCTATAATTACACCAACTGAACTTTTTGCTTTATTTTCATTGTGAATTACAAGGTCATTTCGTCCTTTTGTATTAATGAAATGATTTGGTTCGTAGTAAGTTTTTTTAAGAAAGTCAGAAACAAGATTTTTATGAAATTCTTCCGATTCCATTTCATTGGTTCGGTCAAGTAACTGAATAAGATTAGTCTTGAAACTATCTATTTCCGTTCTATTTGGTTTTATTTTCAAAAAGGCTTTGTTTAATGCCTTTCGCGGTTTCAAGATTTTTATTTCCATTTATTCAATTTCCTTTGTTCAATAAATTATTCATTTCTCTAAATTTTCAGTCGAGCGTTGGCTAAAAAATAGCTCTTTTGGTTTTTTTGAGAGTCTGCCTGCGTGTCGGCAAAAACCAAATGTGCTATTTGTACGTTTGGCTTTTTCAGTATGCCGCACAACGTTTCGCAAGCAAAAAAACGTTGGGCGGTTATCCACCGTGCTTTATTTATTTATATATCTGACTCAAATTTAGCACTTTATTTGTTATAAACCGCCAATTCCGCCCTATGTTTTTTGCTTGCTGCTATAAGCTGCACTTTTAAAATATTCTTAAAATAAATAATACTTTCTAATAGTTTTGACTAATAAATGGTTAAATCATATAACCTTATATTCAAAGAATATTTCCCTCTTATCAGTATCACTACCCCTTAATCTAATACAAACAATCTGAATTGGTTGTGTATTTAATTCTGGAAATCCTGTATTAAAAATTGAATTAATATTTTCATGAATAATAACTTCCTTAGAAGAATATATCTGATCTCGAGTATATTCAATCTTTGTTTTGTTTGATGAATTCTTCGTATTACCAGCGAATCCTATCCAATACTTTCTATTGTCAACTGTTAAAACTCTTATATATATAACAAACGTTTGCTTTATATCATTTAATGTAATTTTTGCATAAAAGACAGAGTTTTTATTGATATTATAAATTTCTACTATATCCTTATGTCTCCAACCAGAATGTTTATTTGAAGACGATATTTCAACTTTTTTAGGTTCTGAAACTTTTGATTGTTCCTTTTTAGAAGCTAGAATTTCCTTTGTTCTAATTTTTAAGAATTTCTCTGATTCATCCAATAGGTTTTCTATACCAGTCAGCATTTTAGGAGTTCTTCTAAGCCCTAATTTGTTTGATATATCACTAACCAATGACTCTATACCTTTTTTACTTAAAGTTCGAACCTGTAATAAGCTTAACGGAGGCACTAAGTCAGAAA
>CAYLPA010000102.1:0-9198 GCA_964385385.1 uncultured Saprospiraceae bacterium
AAAAAAAAAGGAAATACTTATAGAATTTGGTCTAATGCATTGAGACACTTTAATATATTTACTAGCGGTTATCTTAAGTTTTCAGCAATCACAGTACAATTTTGTGATAACTATAGAGAATATCTGCTTTCAGTTGTATCGCCTAATACAACCAGCACATATTATTCAAACTTCAAAACTATGCTTAATGTTGCATTAATGAAAAACTATATATCAAAAAATCTTGCTATATTTATCAAGAATCCAAGTGTAAAAGCTAAAAGAGAGTATCTCACTGAGAAAGAGATTAAAAAGATCTCCAGAGATACTATAATTGACCAGGACATTAAAAATGCATTTCTATTCAGTTGTTTCACCGGATTAAGAATCTCAGATATAAAATCATTACAGTGGAAAAATATTAAAGAGCAATACCTTGAGATACAACAGAAAAAGACCTCTGATACACTGAGAATGAAAATATCAAATTCCGCACAAAATATACTGTCAGAACAAACAAATGTGAAAAAAAGCTCAGATAATGTTTTCCAACTTCCTGCAGAGAATACTACTAATAAAAGGATTAATCAGTGGATTAGCAGGAGCGGCATCGATAAACATATCACATTTCATTGTGCAAGGCATACATTTGCTACCCTCTGCCTAACATATGATATCGATTTATACACTGTCAGCAAGCTGTTAGGGCACAAAGATATAAAGCACACCCAGATCTATGCAAAGATCATCGATAAAAAAAGAGATGATGCTATTGACAAACTACCAATTATATAGGAGAGAAAATGTTAGAAAAGCCACCTGCCAGAACCTTATCAAATATTGGTAATAAAGAAGTGTCGGAATTTAATAAATTCCTTAATACTGATTCTAAAAAAGTAAAATCTATTGTAAGAAGTGCGATAAACAAATCTTTAAAGCATAAACAAAAGAATCCCAAAGAAGAACTGATAACTATTACTAATCAACTTGAACTTGATTATGATAAGTTTGATCATTTAATAATTAATTATCCAGAAGCAATTAAAATGTTTAGACATAAATTATCATTCATTTCTCTTTATAAACTGAATTGGAATATCCCGGATAATGTTTTAGACAAATTGGAAACCATTATAGTTCATGAATACAGCCTTGTAATAATTGATTTTATTAAGAATTTTGAAAATTATGTAGTATCTCCAGTTGTGTTTCTTTTTTTTATCAGGTTCATTTTCCCGGACTTATTTGCCATTATTATATTAAAGACTATTAATCAAAAGCCCATCAATAAACGATTCCTAAGAGATGGAGTAATTGATTTTCATGATCTTAGTTTATGGGCGAAAGTGTCAAATCCATACGAAAATAAAACTTTTAACTTAGATAATTGTTATAAAGCATTATTAGATGAATCTACAATTTCAAATCCGGGATTTATATATCATCTTACTTTTGAAAGTAAAGTTATTGAAAAATTGATTATACATGGACATTATTTTAATGAATATTTAAGAGAAATAGAATTTGTATATGATAAGGAAGAAATAGAAAGTAAATTTAAGAAATCACAAATTTCAAATAACGATAAAGTACTAAATAATATAAAAGAAGATATAAAATGTAATAAGGAATTACTTGAATCATTATCAAAAATAATAGCTTCAGAAAAGGAGAAAGAATCAATAATGAAGCAAGAAATGAATCCATTTATTAAATCACATATAAAAGACGTTGAATTCTCAGTTAGCGATATAACTATGACAATACTATCAGAAGAAAAAGTTGATCTTAGAATTAATAAGATGAAGCTCTTAACTTTGACTTATGATCAGTTTGGTTTTTCAGATGTGGAGAATGGGAAAACCGTTCCCAGTAAGCCTTGGGATACGCTATTAAAGTTTTGCAAGTATAATATAACTCCGAAAGACGATCATATTCGGACTGACATTAGCAGGCTAAATGAAAAATTACAAAAAGAATTTGGCTTAAAAGAAAAGTTTATCGACAAAGAAGAGCAAAAAGGCAAACCTAAAATTTACATAACGGAATTTACTCTTAATGATAGATTTTACAATACTAAGAAAAAGACGATATAATTACATTTTTTTTCAAGTTTCGTAACAGTTACAAATATTTTAACTATTTAGCCATCATCTTAGCCTATATTGATTATTCAACAATACTTAAGATTAATTGTATATTTCTTTGTATTCCCAAGATAATTTTGTAACCGTTACAAAATAAATAGAACATAACTAATTGTCAAATAACACTTTACAGCACGTATAACCTCTTTTAATTTGTCGTCGGATTTGAAAATTCAAATCTAATAATTGTTAAAAGAGGATTTTTTATGGAAAAGTTAGAAAAAGAAAATCAAACCAAGAATGACCTGATGACACTTCAGGAAGTTTGTGAACTTCTTCACTTAAAACGTAGTACGCTGTACTCCTGGAATACAAAACGTCTTCTACCCTATATAAAGCTCAGAAATCGATTAGTATTTTACCGTAGAGAGGACATACTCAACTTCGTTAACAGTGATGTTCATAAGATTCGATCAAAACAACAAATCCAAGATGCTGCAATTTCAAACATTTTACACGGTAAATGAGATTAACATCATGAAGAACTTAATTACAGATAGGTTTAAACAGCTATTGTACAAAGACGAAGCAAACAATACTTTTTTAATTACGATGTATTTAGAAATATATCGGAAATCAAAATCAATTTTGAAATGTTCTTGTTGGAACAAAAGAGTATATTCTTCGTTGCAAAAAACTGGATTGATTTTCAATGAATGGAATACAGAGGATAAACTATTCACCTTTGAAGTAGATATCGCAAATTTACCTCTTCTAATTGCAACTGGAAGCCATTCTCGAAGAGTTTCTCGACAAGGTCGATGGTTGAAAGATAAAGAAACACGACTGGGACATAAGATTATCCCGTTTAATCCAAATTTCAATATATAGGCATCACTATGAATGGATGGATTGCAATTCATAGAAGAATAATGAATCACTGGATCTGGCAGAAAGGTCGGAAACTTTCTAAGTTTGAAGCTTGGGTTTACTTAATATTAATTGCAAATCACAAGGAAGGAAAAGTATTATTCAACAATAGATTAATAAAAGTTAGAAGAGGAGAACGAATTACGTCTGAAATTGATCTTTCTAAAGAATGGAGGTGGGATAGAAAAACAGTACATAGTTTCTTAGATATTCTTGATGAAGATAATATGATCGAAGTAGAACGGGCATCTAATCACACAAGCTATCGTATTATAAACTATGATAGTTATCAAAATAGCAGGACAGGTGATAGGACAACTAAACGGACAGCCAAAGGACATCAAATGGACACAAACAACAATGAAAAGAATGAATTAGAAGGGAAAAAAGAAGTAGAAGAAAAAAACACTCTGCCAGATATTCCAAACTCTGTAGAAGAATTTAATTCTTACTTTATCAAACAGGTTGAAATTAAATATGAAAAAGTTAAGTATGAATACCCAACAGATGAATCAAGGATCTTGATTGATGCAAATGACTGTTACAATTATTTCAATGAAAGAGAGTGGCACGATTCAAAAGGTAAGACAGTATTAGACTGGAGAAGAAGGATTCAAACGTGGATCACTAAAACAATGAAAAATTCTCATCCTTACAGAGATTGGGACCAAAAACAATCAAATCCAACTGACCATTTTGAGGAAGGCTTAACAAAAATGGGGCATCTTAAATGAATGTAATTGATTTTGTTCAGAAATATTTAGGAGAGCATAAAGTCGTCCGCAATGAAGTGTCAGTGAAAATATGTCCCTTCTGTAACGGAGGTTCACATAAGGATAAGTATACATTTAGTATTAATATCGAAAAGGGAGTTTACAAATGCTTACGTGGGAAATGTGGAGTGAGTGGATCATTCAGTCATCTTTGTAAAGAATACGGTGAGCAATCAGATGCAACAAAGGAATGGGTAGAGGGACAAAAGAAAGTAAAGTATGTTGCTCCAAAGAAAATAGAAACTTCATCTAATATTGTTAATAATTATTTACAACTTAGAAAAATATCTCAGGAAACCATAAATATATTTAAAATCGGACAGCACAAAGATAGTATTGTATTTAAATATTTTTGGAATAATGAGCATGTGTTCAATAAATATAGGTATGCACGCAAGATCAAGAAAGGTGAAGATAGAGGAATGCGAAGAGACAAAGACACAAAGCCTATTTTTTACGGTATGGACAATACAATTAAAAATGAAGTGCTAATAATTACAGAGGGCGAGATTGATACATTGTCAATTTATGAATCTGGTTTTCATAATGTAGTTTCGCTTCCAAGCGGATCATCTGATCTCACTCTTCTTGAGAATTGTTGGGAATGGCTAAAGGAAAACTTCACTAATATTATTATTTGGGTGGATAAAGACGATGCTGGAGAAAAACTAACTGAAAGGCTAATTGAAAGGCTTATTGAATTCAAATTATTCACAGTAGATTCTCCAGAAAAAGATGCTAATCTTGTGTTATATAAACACGGAAAGGAAAAAATACTAAGTATTATCTCAAACGCAAAAGAAGTATGTGTAAACGGTCTTATTGATCTATCTGATGTAGAAGATAAGAATTACAGCCAACTTGATCGTGTTCCATCTGTATTTCCTGAGGTAAATAAACAGTTGGGTGGTTTTGAGATGGGAATGGTTACGATTCTTACTGGGAAGAACGGTAGTGGGAAGTCAACTTATCTTGGTAATGAAATATTACATTTTGGATCAGTAGGTTATCCTGTGTGTGTGTATTCCGGTGAATTACCCAAAATTATGTTTAAACGCTGGCTTACTCTTCAGGCAAGTGGGAGCAAATATCTTGAGGCAAAATATGACAACACAATGGGAGAGGAAATTTACTATGTTCCTAAGCAAATAAAAAGTATAATAAATGATTGGTATTATGGTAAGTTTAAGCTTATTGATCTCCGCTCGGGAATAGCAACAGATAAACAACTCCTTAATATATTCATGCAAGCTCATTACAAATATGGATGCAAGATTTTCATAATAGACAATCTCTTAACAACATTCTTCACATCAAATGAAAGGGATCTGAATATCAAGCAGACAATTTTTATTGCAGAAATCTCAGCATTTGCAAAGCAGCATAATTCTCATGTGATCATAGTTGCTCATCCGAGGAAAACCCAATCCAATGTTACTAAAGAAGATGTTGGTGGCTCAGGAAATATAACTAATTTGGCAGACAATGTATTAAATTTTCATAGGAACAATGATGATGAAGTAAGCAAAAGAAATTGTAACAGTATCCTTGAAATCCTCAAAAACAGAGAGCTTGGTGTTATTAATAAAATGGTTCCACTTGATTTTGATATAAGATCTAAAAGATTCTATCCTGCGAACCAAATAACTTTCCTGAATAGAAATACTGGATGGGAGAAGTCATGAAATCCTTGTTTGTAAAAATATTAGGAACTTTATATTTTAATCTTGGGATTAACTGTATTTTACCAAAAATATTTAGAAAGCGATAATAGGATTTCTATGCAAAAGAAAACAGAATCTAATATCAAAGTTGTAAAATCTGATATTGTCCCTACTTCAGAAGAGATAGATACTGAATTAGAAGTAATATATAAAACCATGAACGATAAATGGAAGCTATATATAAAAAATTATTTATCTACCAACAATAAAGGCTCTGCAGCAAGGGCATCTGGATTTACCGGTGCATCAATAGAATCCTACATATACACTATCCATAATGAAGTAAATGTCAAAAGAGCAATACAATTAGAGAAGCTGAAAATATTTAGAAAACTTGATATGACAAATGAAGAGATACTACGTGAAATTGCTGCGGTCGCTAAATCAAATGTTTCTGATTACATGGAATATAAAACAGTTGAAGTTGTTACAGGATACAAAAAGAATGGAGAACCACTTATTGAACGAAAGACGATTCTGACATTAAAAGACTCGAACACGATCCCCTATGAAACGATGGGAGCCCTCAAGTCCATTAAACAGAATAAAGATGGTAGGATTGAACTCATTCTTTTTGATAAAACTACGGCATTAATGAAATTAGCAGAATACTCTGGATTGTTTAATAATGAAAATGCTAACGATATTGTTTCTAAAGTTCTTTCTGATATTACTGTTCAGGGGATTGAAATATCTTTAAAGGTTATGAAGCTAATAGAAGAAAAAGAAGTGAGCATTATGGAGAGTGAATGATAATAAATGAGCCACCATTCATAACTCTTAGTTTTTCTTAGTTTTTCTAAGTTTAGAATTATGAATAAACCAGTAGCAATTTATGTATCGCAGAATCTTCACTGTCAATTGAGCAACTCTCAAGATTTTGTGCTTTCATCAGATACTCTATTGCAATTTATCTTTTAAATAAAGTAATCAAAGTTATTGAAATCTATTTCACTTTCCAAAGAAAGTTTTTGATCTAAAACAAATAACCGAGCACCCAATTCATAATTAATATATGTTTGAATAGGTGTACCTATTAAATATACAAGAATAAAAGTTCCTAAAGAAATAAACCACATTTTGTAAAATAATAATATTATTGCAGTAACTAAAAGTATACGAACAGAAATAATGCAGGCGGATAAACACCATACAATAATTTTTGTCCCTGGGATTAAGCACACTCTTTGTGAAGCAACTTTGGGTTGCAGAACATTTAGCATAAGGTCATAAACCTTATAACCACCAGATTTGCATTTGTTCTTCATTGTTTTAATTTCATTTCTTGTGATTATAATTTCTTTATTGTCAGTGAAATCACATGGTTTAACGATATATTCTTTCATTTCTTCTCCTAATAAATTTACCATTTAGAGTATAATATTTTTTTTGGTGATATTTAGGAATAATTCTTAAACCATCATTATTAACAAATAAGTTTCCTCCACACTTGGGGTGTAAATAATTAAGTTTTAAGGGTTCATCTATTTCTTCTGGATAAGGTATTATGATTTTTTCAATATCAGTTGAACCACAATTTAAACATCTTTTAGGGCAATTACTTTTTTCTATTTGTCTTTTCCACCATAATTTTTTAAGGAAATAGCAAAAGAACTTTAATTTAACACCTTTCTTCCACTTTAAGTATTCATCCTGGATAAAAGATTTCCTACTATTATCAAAATCTTCAATCATCACATTTTTATTACATGAATTACACCAACCATTTGTATCTTTCACAAAAAGTTTGTTAAATATAAATATTTTATAGAAAGAAGCTGCAGGTTTTAGATTAGCAGTATTAGTATAATTACATTTATTACAATAAATGTATGCTGTTGCATATGACATAAAATCTCCTTTTAAGACCAGGTAGCATTTCCCATAATTGGGTCCATTTTGTAGGGATAATCCGATTATTACTTCTACAATATTCTATTAAATTATCTAATTCATCTTTATTATTAATCATATATTAACTCGATGTTTTCATTGTTATGTTTATAAATAAGATAGTTTCGTTTTTTATTATAGAAAATCAAATTTACGTTTATTTACTTTTATGAAATAATAAGTAAAACCAATAATAAATCAATACTAATCTCCTTCGCACTCTTTTTGAGAGTGATGAGAACCAAGTATCTCTAAAATCTATATGTGGTAATTCGTTTGGATCAGTATTGTTAGAATACTTATAATTATTCACCATTTCATCTTCTTTCTTCAGAATGCCAATCTACCAAGATATTCCCTTTTCTCTTAAAAATTCTTGAGTCGGTTTATGACCCAATTTTGCTGCTTTTTTCCAATTCTTCAAAGCCCTTTCATGATCACCTTTTTTATAATAAGATAATCCTATATTACTATATAATTGAATATAGTCAGAATCTAACAATAGTGCTTTTTGATAACATTGTAAAGCTTTGTTATTATTTCCCATACTATCATAAACATGTCCCATATTTACATAGCCCTCTAAAAACTCTGGATTGATTAAAATCGCTTTTTTGTAATATTTTAACGCTTTAGTATAATTGCCCTTATTAGAGTATATAATACCTATATTAGAATAGACATTAGCATGATTTGGATCCAATAAAATAGCTTTCTCATAATATTCTAATGCCTTTGTATGATTACCTTTATTAAAATAAGAAAGTCCTAGATTGATGTATGCTATTGCAGATTCGGGATTAAGTGAAATGGCTTTGTGCAAACTTTCGATAGCTTTATTATAATTATCAATATTATTATAAGAGAGACCCAAATTACAGTATGCACTTTCAAAGTTAGGATTGTATAAAATTGCTTTTTTAAAACTATCAATTGAATTAAGGTAATTACCTTTATTCGAGTATATAGTACCCATGTTGTAGTACGCTTTAGCAAAATCAGGTTTGATAACAATTGCTTTTTTATAATATTCTATTGCCTTGTTAAAATCACCTTTTTTATAATAAGAAAATCCTAAATTGAAGTAAGTTGCTGCATCTGGAAATAATTTAATGGATTTCTGATAATATAAGATTGCATTATCTAATTCATCTATTTCTTGAGCATTTACACCTTTCTGAAACCAATCTTCAGCGGATAACTGGTTGTTTTTTTGGTTGTATTCATTTTGTATTTTAATTTTCTCATTCTCATCTTTGGATTGTACAAGTTGCTGTTTCAATCTTTTCATTTCAGAAATTACTTCTTCTGTTTTAATTCTGGATTCCTCCAGTTGTTTGGTTTTTTCTTTATCTTCTATTACCTTATCGAGCCGTTTTATTACATCGTTCTTGTCTGCTGTAATTTCTGCTTTTATATAATATGTTTCTCCATTCCAGTTTTCTTCAATGATCTTGGTTTCGGTTATACCAGCAGATAATATTTCAATCTTTTTTGTCGTTGCTTCCTTTAATACTTCACTTACTTCTGAAGTTTCCAAAATCAATTCAGAATGCACGTAAACTCCAATTTCTTCGAGTAGAATTCTTTTAACAAGTTCCAAAGCAATAGCTCGTGATGTTATCTTACTATCAGCTTCACTTGCATCGTAAGTGTATTCCCGTATCCAAGTCCTTGAATCTAATATACTAAATAATGTAATAAGTATTAATAAAAAGATTAACTTTCTCATCAATTTCTCCTAACATAAAAAGAATAAAAAGAGGGTGCTACAATCAAATGTCCAGCCTTGAAGCATCCCCATGCTTGCCA
>CAYLPA010000103.1:0-2010 GCA_964385385.1 uncultured Saprospiraceae bacterium
TTTACAATAAAATATTATCTTTGAAGTTAATTATTCTTTGAAAGAAAAATCCTGCGATTCAATGAAGCTATCCATTATCATAGTCAATTACAATGTAGAACATTTTCTTGAACAATGTTTGCAATCCGTTCGCAAAGCATGTTCGGGTCTTGAGGCTGAAATATTTGTCGTTGATAATAATTCTGTTGACGGTTCGGTTAAAATGGTCAAAGAGAAATTTCCCGAAGTAAATCTTATTGAAAACAGAAAAAATACAGGATTTTCAAAAGCTAACAATCAGGCAATAAATATTTGTAAAGGTGAATATGTTTTACTTTTAAACCCTGACACAGTTGTTGAAGATGACACTTTCATAAAAATAACATCTTTTATGGACGAGCATCAGGAAGCCGGAGGATTGGGAGTTAAGATGCTTGATGGAAAAGGCAAGTTTTTACCTGAATCAAAACGTGGCCTCCCCACCCCTTCTGCAGCTTTCTTTAAAATTTTCGGGCTGGCAAAATTATTCCCAAAATCTAAAATCTTCGGCAAATATCATCTTGGATTTTTAGATAAAAACAAAATTCACGAAATAGAAATTCTCTCAGGTGCTTTTATGTTAGTCCGAAAAACAGCAATTGAAAAAACCGGCTTACTTGACGAATCATTTTTTATGTATGGCGAAGACATTGACTTATCTTACAGAATAATTGAAGCAGGATATAAAAATTATTATTACCCCGAAACTCGAATCATTCATTATAAAGGCGAAAGCACAAAAAAAGGCAGTGCCAATTATGTTTTTATGTTTTATAATGCTATGATAATTTTTGCCCGCAAACACTTTTCGCAAAAAAATGCAAGGATGCTTTCATCACTCATTAAATTTGCTATTTATTTTCGTGCTTTTTTCGCACTTCTGTTTCGCTTTTGTAACAAAATATTTTATCCTTTGATAGATGCTGCAATTCTGTTTACAGGAATTTATTTTATAAAAAATTATTGGGAACAAAGTGTGAAATTCATTGAAGGCGGCCATTATCCACATGAGTTCGTAAGCATTGCTCTGCCTGCTTATATTATTGTCTGGCTTATATCAATTTTTCTAAGTGGCGGATATGACAAACCATATAAAATTTCAAAACTAATTCAAGGAACAATAATCGGCTCTGTGATTATTTTACTGGTTTATTCTTTGCTCCCCGAATCGATGCGTTTTTCAAGAGCTATTATTATTCTCGGCTCATTCTGGGCATTGATTGCATTGACCGGATGGCGTTCATTACTTAATCTTTTTAACATAAAAACATTTCGAATTACATCTAACAAAAACAAACGATTTATTATTGTTGGTGATAAAGCCGAAGCTGACCGTGTTTATGAAATTCTGAGAAAATCCTATGTGAATACAGGATTTATAGGACTTGTAAGTACAGAAGAAACCAATGATGATAACTTTACAGGAAACATAAACCAACTCGGTGAAATCATTGAAATATACAAAATTGACGAAGTAATTTTTTGCACTAAAAATATTTCTGCTAATATAATAATTGATAAAATGTCGGAATTACAAGAAACGGAAGTAAATTTCAAAACTGCTCCTGAAGAAGGCTCTTTTCTGATTGGAAGTAATTCTATCAACACCTCAGGTGAGTTATATATCGTTGATATAAATTCAATCGGAAAAACAGTTAACAAACGAAATAAAAGAACTCTGGACTTTATCTCTTGCTTGTTTTTCTTGGCATTATTTCCTATTCTTATGTTTATTGTGAAAAAACCTTTGAATTTTATTAAAAATATTTTCACGGTTTTAATAGGAAAAAAATCATGGGTTGGCTATATATTTCTTGATGATAATAAAACCGGAAAATTACCTATAATAAAAAAAGATATTCTCTCGCCTGCCGATGCTTTTAAAAACAGAAATCTCAATCCCGAAACAAAACGAAAACTGAATTTACTCTATGCCCGCGATTACAAATTAAACAATGATATTAATATTATTTTAAAGGGATTTAGAGAGTT
>CAYLPA010000103.1:2110-6774 GCA_964385385.1 uncultured Saprospiraceae bacterium
TGAATGCTCACATTAATCTAATTTATTTCTAAAATTTTATTCAACATCAATTGTTGATAACTAATAAAATTAATAAAAAACCATTATTTCATTTTATATAAATTAGCAACAATAAAATTAATGTCATCACCTTATGTTTTTTAAGCAAAAACAAATATTTTATTCAATAATTATTATATTAATATTACTTTGTTTCAAAGATAGTTACGCTCAAATTATAAGTAAAAATCTTGGACCTGATTTGAAGTTTGCAAAATATTGCATAATGTTCAAAAACTATAATGAGGGGCTTGCCGAATATTTAAAATTGATTGAAGAAGATAGTTTAAATGTTACTTACAGATATCATATTGGCATCTGTCATATGAATCTTAATGAAGATAAATCAAGAGCTATCCCCTATTTTGAATGGGTCGTTAAGCAAAAAGATTATGATATAAATGTATGGTATGATTTAGGAAAGGCTTATTCCTTAGTTTATCGTTTTGACGATGCATTAAAAGCTTTTGAAAAATACAAATCACTATCTAATGATAAAGATAAAAAAGATGTTCCTGTTGACAGAATGATTGAAATGTGTAACAATGCAAAAGAAGCTGTTAAACAACCTGTTAATGTTTCCTTTGAAAATTTAGGTGACAAAATTAATTCAAAATATCCTGATTATAATCCATACATTCCTCAGGACGAATCTATATTGATTTTTACATCTCAAAGGCGTGGTAACATAGGAAATTATGTAAACCTTGACGGATACATTACAGCAGACCTTTATAACTCATATTTCAAATCCGGAAAATGGAAAAAAGTTAGAAGATTTACTCCCAAAATAAATACAGCTCTTGTCGAAGAAATTGTTGGAATGTCAGCAGATGGAAGTTGTTTGTTTTTATATTTCGATAATTTCATAGGTGAAAACGATATTTATATTTCTTATAAAAGAGGAAAAGGATATTTACAAGCTCTGAATGCAGGAATAAATGTTAATACAAATGCTCATGAATATTCAGCAGCAATAACTCCTGATAGAAATATACTTTTTTTTGTAAGTGACAGACATTATGGAATTGGTGGGAAAGACATATATATGTCAAAAAGATTACCCACAGGACAATGGGGACCTGCTGAGAATATTGGAAATACTATAAACACAATTTATGATGAAGATTTTCCTTATCTCGCACCTGATGGAAAAACATTATATTTTTGTTCTGTTGGACATAACAGCATGGGCGGTTCAGATATTTTTAAAACTACCTGGGACAGGACAAACAATACCTGGTCAACACCGGTAAATCTCGGATATCCTATCAACACTCCCGATGATAACAAAACAATATGCTTTACCCAATCAGATAGATATGCCTATATTTCTGCTCTTAGAAAAGAAGGAGTTGGAAACCTTGACATCTACCGTGTGATTTTCAATGATATTGAACCACAATACACTGTTCTTAAAGGCGGAATTTTTAATAATGACTCTATAAATATTGTGGATATTCAAAAAATAAATTTTCATAAAGCTGATAGTTTAAACACAATTTTATATGCTAAAACAGCAAAATTTTTCGCTAGAAAAGATAGTGTTTCAGGAAATAAAATTTTGGAAGATGTTATTGACATTGAAAGAGATTTAAAAGCTAAGATTACGGTTATCAACAAGAGAAACGATAAAATTTTTGGCAATTATCTTTCAAACAAAATTACAGGGAAATACACTATTATTTTACCACCCGGAGATTATAAAATTATTTTTTATGTTGACGGCTATAATGAATATATAATTGAAAATTTTCACATTATCGATAGAGATAACAGGGAAACTTCTATAATTAAGCAAATTCTGCTTGAATCTGTTTATAAAGAAAATACTATCATAGAATAATAATTATGGAATTAAATCTTACTCAACCTTTAGCTTTTTTCGACCTTGAAACAACAGGCATTAAAGTAGCAACAGATAGAATTGTTGAAATATCTATCTATAAAGTTTATCCTGACGGGACAACTGAAACAAAATCTGATAGAATAAATCCAACAGTACCTATTCCTTCCGAAGTTTCGGAAATTCATGGCATTTATGATGAAGATATTAAAGACTGCCCTACTTTTAAAGATGTTGCAAATTCCTATACACAATTTCTGAAGAATTGTGACCTTGCTGGATATAATTCAAATAGATTTGATATCCCGCTTTTAGTTGAAGAATTTCTTAGAGCAGGAATTGATTTTGAAATAAAAGGACGAAAATTTATTGATGTGCAGAATATCTTTCATAAAATGGAACAACGCACTCTTATTGCTGCCTTCAAATTTTATTGTGGAAAAGAACTAATTAATGCTCATAGTGCTAATGCGGACACCATGGCGACTTATGAGATATTTAAAGCCCAACTCGACAAGTATAAAGATGTTCAATTTAAGGACAGGAAAGGAAATGTCTCCACTCCTATTGTTAACAATATGCAAGCATTGCATGAATTTTCTACTGTTAATAAAAATGCCGACCTGATTGGACATATAATCCTTAACGATAAAAATATTGAAATCTTTAACTTTGGCAAACATAAAGGAAAATCTGTTTCTGAAGTTTTCAGAAAAGAACCATCATACTACAATTGGATGATGAAAGCTGAGTTTCCACTTTCTACAAAGAAAGTTCTTTCTGCAATTAAATTAAGAGATTTTAATAAAGGGGCGAATATTTTTAGTTAGAATCATATAAATCTTATTCTTATAATGAAAATAATTTGTATTGGCAGAAATTATTTATGCCACGTTAAAGAATTTAATAGCTCAATTCCAAAAGAACCAGTATTTTTCATGAAGCCCGAATCGGCACTTCTTATAAAAAACAAACCATTTTTTCTTCCTGATTTTTCCAATGAAATTCATTATGAAGTTGAGTTGGTTATTAAAATCATGAAAGTAGGAAGAAATATTCAGGAAAAATTTTCCAACACTTATTATAATGAAATTGGTGTAGGCATTGATTTTACAGCTCGCGACATTCAAGCTAATTGTATTAAAAAAGGTCTCCCTTGGGAAATTGCTAAAGCTTTTGACTATTCTGCTCCTATCGGAAAATTTGTTTCTAAAAGCAATTTTCCAAACATAAATGACATTAATTTCAAATTGTTAAAAAACAATGAGATAGTTCAAAACGGAAACTCATCAAACATGATTTTTTCTTTTGACAAAATAATAGAATATGTTTCAAAATTCCTTACATTAAAAATCGGGGACTTAATATTTACGGGAACACCCGCCGGTGTTGGCTCTGTTAAAATTGGTGACAAACTTGAAGCATATATCGAAGATAAAAATCTTTTATCTTGTAAGGTGAAATAATTGTCATTTCAACACAATTTTATCAATAATATTTTCACCCAACTCTTTATTTAATATTTCAATAATTTTTGTTTTATTCATTGACAATTCCTGACGTAAAGCTGCAGAGTCTAAGCTAATATGTAAAACATTTTTTTTAAGCTTAATATCGTTTGTATGTTTTGCAATCATTTTACCTAAAATCTTCTCCCATGATTCAATCAAACGAGTTTCTCTTAATTTTCCATTAAGTTTATATTCGTTCAACAATTCCTTAATTATTTCTCCAAGAAATTTATCATTTGATTTATTCTCTGTATTATTTTCCATGCTGTTTTAGTCATTTGAATCTTCTACCATTCCATCAAAAATTTCAAATATTTCAAATTTTGTTTCTATGTCTTTAAATATCTGAATTATTCTTTCTTTTGATGTGTCAGTAATAAAAATTTGCCCGAAGTTGTTATCACTAACTAATTTCATGATTTGCTGAATTCGTAGAATATCTAATTTATCGAAAATGTCATCAAGTAATAAAATTGGTTTGATTTTTTTCACTTTCTTGATATAATCAAATTGAGCTAATTTTAGAGCAACAAGATAAGATTTTTGCTGTCCTTGTGAACCGAATTTCTTTAAAGGAAAATCATTTATTTTAAATATAAAATCATCTTTATGAATACCAGTTGAAGTGTATTTCAACATTCTATCCCTTTCGATTGATTCTTTAAGTAACAAGTCAAAACTCTTTGTTTCTAAATGTGATTCGTAAACAACGTTAACAGATTCTTTCTTTAGAGTAATGAAATCATAATATTCTTGAAAAATTGAAGCAAAATCTTTTAAGAACTGTTTTCTTTTTTCAAAAATTCTACTTCCAAGATTTATTAATTGTTCATCCCATATTTCTAATGAATCTTTATCAAAATAATGATTCTCGGCAAAATTCTTTAATAAAGAATTTCTTTGGGAAACTGCTTTATTATAATTCAATAAATTATCAAGATATATTTTATCAAACTGAGAAATAACACCGTCAAAATATTTTCTTCTTTCTTCGCTTCCGTTGTTAATTAAATTATTGTCCAAAGGTGTTATTATTACCAAAGGAAAATGCCCAATATGGTCGGCAAAGCGTTCATAATCCTTTTTATTAATCTTGAACTGCTTTCTTTGATTTCGCTTCTGAACGCAATGGATAGAATTACTGGAAGTATTATCTTTCTTATACAATCCCTGAATTGTGAAGAAATTCTCAGAATGTAAGATGTTTTGAGAATCAACAGAATTAAAATAACTTTTACAAAAAGATAAATAGTAAATTGCATCAAGTA
>CAYLPA010000103.1:6874-9014 GCA_964385385.1 uncultured Saprospiraceae bacterium
CACCACACTTTGGGGGATTTTTTATAAGCTTTATAAGCTTTTTTATAAGAATTTTCGTATGATTTTTTATAATCAATTTTTGAACATGTAGTCACGCTGGAAGTTGAACAACTAACAAATGAAATTGTTGCTATTGAAATTGCTATTAGAAATATAACTTTTTTCATAATTGTTTTTTTTAGATTCGATTATCTTATTTCAACTATTACGCCAAATGCCAAAAACTTATTAATACGCTGTTTTGTATATTTTTACAAAAATGCCAAAAATTAAAATCTTTCTCAAAATGAGAACTATCTATTCATTTTGGTAAAACAAATAAAGGATATTATAGAATAATTAAATCACATGAATGATTATTAGGAAATCATTTTAAATTCTGAAATTGAAATTGGAAAGAAGGATAAAATCTTTTCATTATGTAGGTTTTTTTCTGTAATATTAATGTAAATTTAATGTTACTAATAAATCGGATTAAAGTCTTAATAAATAATTATATGCCACAGATTCACAGATAAAAAAACAGTTATAAAAATAATTTCACAGATTGTCTTACAAATAATAAAGAAATTTTTATTATTTGTAAGGCAGAGATAATTACACAATCATTTTATTTTAAGTTGATTTTATGTAAAAAATATCTTGATTTATTAGATTAAAATAATTTGCATTTAAAAACCTGATAATCTGTGGCTTTATTTATTTATTACTGAATAATTACAATTTTATAAATGTTTTTTTCAATCATTTATTTAAATTTTATAATTATTTCATAAAAAAACATATTTTTGCAAAATCAAATTTTATATTATGGCAAAAAAGAAAGATCAAACAGAAGACAGAATAGTTGCGGTAGAAGAAGCTTTAAGTAAAACCGAACAATTTATCGAAAGCAAAAAAAACCTTCTAAGCTACATTGTTTTAGGAATTGTTATACTCGTAGCAGCCTATTTGGGGTACACAAAATTTATTCTAGCTCCTAAAGAAATTGATGCACAATCTCAAATGTTTGTTGCTGAGCAATATTTTGAAAAAGATTCTTTGGAACTTGCTATCTATGGAGATGGCAATTATTTGGGTTTTATCGACATCATTAGTGAATATAGAATAACAAAATCAGCTAATCTGGCAAAATACTATCTGGGTATTTGTTATTTAAAACAAGGCGATTTTGATAATGCTATAAAATATCTGAAAAAATACAAATCTAAGGACAAAATGGTAGCACCAATGGCAAAAGGAGCTATCGGTGATGCATACATGGAACTTAATGAAACTGATAAAGCTCTGGAATATTATCTCAAAGCTGCTGAATTGAACGACAACGAACTAACCAGCCCTTTGTTTCTTATGAAAGCTGGCTGGACCTACGAAATATTAAACGATTTTGAAGAAGCTGCTAATGTTTATGAAAAAATTAAACAAGAATTTCCAAGAAGTTTTGAAGCAAGAGATATTGACAAATATATTGCCAGAGCAAAAGGTGGAATCAAATAGTTGATTCAAAGAAACTAATCCTTTCAATTTATTTCTTCTTATTATTTTTTACACAATTTTTCTATTTGTACTTATTTGTAGATTTTATTTTTAAATTTGCTAATACAATATTTAATATTTTTAATAATTAATTATTAATAAAATGGCAACACATTTAAAAAATCTCTCTGAATATGATTCTGAAAAACTTCCATCTACAAAAGATATGAGTTTTGGCATTGTCGTTTCCGAGTGGAATACTGAAATCACTCATGCATTAGCTGAAGGAGCTATTAAAACATTGAAAGAAAACGGAGTTGATGAATCTGACATTATTTTAAAACATGTCCCTGGAAGCTTTGAATTACCTTTAGGAGCAGATTTTCTTATTGAATACACTTTTGTTGATGCTGTTATTTGTCTTGGCTGTGTTATTCAGGGAGAGACCCGTCATTTTGAATTTATATGTAATGCTGTTGCCAACGGTATTTCAAAAGTAAGTTTAGATTCTTCGATACCTGTTATTTTTGGAGTTTTAACAACTGACACTCTTCAACAAGCTAAAGATCGTTCAGGTGGAAAACATGGCAACAAAGGCGTTGAAGCAGCCATAACAGCTATTAAAATGGTGAATCTCGAAAATGAACTTATTGATGAATGTGAT
>CAYLPA010000104.1:0-2569 GCA_964385385.1 uncultured Saprospiraceae bacterium
GGAATCCTTAAGGAAAGTGAGATAAATAGTATTTCAATTTTTAATTTGAATACAGGACTATATATTTTGAAAATTTTTGAAGGTTCGGAAGTAAATAATGTAAGATTTATTAAGATGTAAGTTCAAAAAAAATACAGAACATTTTAATTATGGGAAAATAGAATAGAAAATGACGATTTATTTTTCGGTTCCGTTATAAGCCCATTTTAAATACAATGCACCCCATGTGAAGCCTGCACCGAAAACAGATAGAATTAATTTATCACCTTTTTTCAGTTGTTTCTCGTAATCATATAAACATAAAGGCAAAGTGGCGGAAGTAGTATTGCCATATTTCTGGATATTAATCATTACTTGCTCTTCTTTAATACCCATGCGTTTTGCTGTTGCTTTGATAATTCTCATATTTGCCTGATGGGGAACAAACCAGTCAAGTTCATCGGATGAGATATTATATTTCTTCATCATATCAACAGAAAAATCAGCCATTTTCGAAACTGCCCATTTAAAAACTGCTTGTCCTTCTTGATAAATAAAATGCTCACGAGCGTCAATAGTTTCATGTGAAGGAGGTTTCACAGAACCGCCTGCTTTCTGGTGAAGATGAGTTAAGCCTGAACCGTCTGATTGTAAATTTGAGTCAATAATTCCAATATTTTCAGTAGTTGGTTCTAGTAAAACAGCACCTGCTCCATCACCAAAAATAGGGCAGGTTGATCTATCGGTATAATCTACAATAGCAGACATTTTTTCTGCTCCAACTACAATTACTTTTTTATAAATACCCGATTCAACATATTTTGATGCAGTTGTTAAAGCATAAAGAAATCCGGAACACCCGGCATTAATATCAAAACTAAATGCGTTTTTAATACCAGCTTTATGGGAAATGATGTTGGCAGTTGCCGGAAACACATGGTCTGGAGTAACAGTTGCACAAATAAGTAAATCGATTTCTTCGGGGGAAGTATTTGTTTTTGCAAGTAAGTTATTAACTGCCATAGCTCCTACAAATGAAGCACCTTCTCCTTTTTCTTTAATAATTCTTCTTTCTTTAATCCCAATTCTTGTCATTATCCATTCATCAGATGTATCAACCATTTTGCTTAATTCATCGTTTGTTAGGATATAATCAGGCAGTCCAGCACTTACTCCTGTTATTGCAGCTCTAATTTTTGCCATTTTTTTGAAATTAAAATTTTTTACAATATTAAAAAAAAATAATTATAATTAAACTTTTAATTTTTGAGGACATCTATCAAGTGCTAATTTTATTTCCTGAGGAAGTTTAGCTTCAAAGACATTTTTTGATGATAATATCATGTTTTTAAAAGCAATAGCATTAGATTTTCCATGCCCGATTATTACGGTAGAATTAATTCCTAAGATTGGAGTGCCACCATAATTTTCATAATTATAGCGTTTAAAATAGTCATCTTCAAGACCTCGTTTTTTTATAATGTTATAAATTGATTCTGTTAGCTTTAAAATAATATTTCCAGTAAATCCATCACAAACAATAACATCAACATTGTCATTAAAAATATCTCCGCTTTCAATATTTCCAATAAAATTAAAATCTATAGCTCCTTTCATTAAACGAAAACTTGACTGGCAGAGCAAATTACCTTTTTCGTCTTCTTCGCCAATGTTTAACAATCCAACTTTGGGATTATTAATTTTCAGAACACTTTTGGCATATAAAGAGCCTAATATTCCAAACTGGTACATAACATCGGGTTTAGTGTCAGGATTTATTCCGACATCTAAAATTATGTTGTTGCCACCGTTTTCTTTAGGTACTAAGGATGCAATACAAGGACGAATTATTCCGGGAATAGAATTAATCATATAAATTGAGCCTACTAGCATAGCACCGGTGTTTCCTGCACTTGAGAAAGCATCAATTTTTTTGGTTTTTAACAATTTAAAACCAATGGAAATACTTGAATTTGGTTTTTTTGAGAAAGCTTTTGTGGGATGTTCGCCCATTTCGATTTGTTCAGAAGAATGAACAATCTCGAAATTATCAGGATTAAGTCCTGCTTTATTTAAAGTTTCAAGAATAATTTCACGATTTCCAATAAGAACTAAAGTATCATCTGATGGAAGTTTTTCAAAAGCTAAAATTGCACCTGCGATAGATTCTTTCGGTGCAAAGTCACCTCCCATTACATCAATTCCTATTTTCATTATTCGTGTTATGCTACAGAGCTTCTTTCAATAACTAATTTTCCTTTATAATAGCCACATTCACTGCAAACTCTATGATATAATACAGGTGCTCCACAGTTTGAGCAAATTATTATTGTTGGAGCTGTTGCTTTGTAATGCGTTCTTCTTTTGTCTCTTCTTTGTTTTGAAATTTTTCTTTTTGGATGTGCCATAATTAATTAGTTCTTATTACAGATTATTAAATGTTTTTTTTATTCTTTTAAATTATTTTTTTCAATTCATCCCATCTTCCATCGGATATTTTTTTCTTTGAAAATTCTTTGATTTTTTTTATCATTTCTTTGTTGCATTGGCTGTTACCGTTTTCATCTTCAGGATGAATTCGTTTTATTGG
>CAYLPA010000104.1:2669-8840 GCA_964385385.1 uncultured Saprospiraceae bacterium
TCAGAAAATTCAAAATTTTCAAAGAACTTATCATCAATTTTAAATTCAAAATGATGAATGTTTTCACTTAAGCCGGAAAATGGTATTTTATATTGCTTTTGATAATTCAATGCACAATATTTTATATATTTTTAGGCGGCAAAATTAGATATTAAAATTGGATTAACAAATGTTTGTGTTAACTTATTGAAAAACAATTTTAAAATTTTTTTAAAAAATATTTATATTTTCTTTTATAATACCGTTTTAAAGTATTTATTTTGTACAGATATTTTTAGTAATTAAATCATAAAAAAAAAAATGTTTAATAAATTTATAGCAGCAGTTTTACCATACATGCCAAAGAAATTCGTATGGTTATTTTCAAAAAGATATATTTCCGGTGTAACAATAGAAGATGCAATTAATGCATCAAAAGATTTAAATGCACAAGGAATTAAAGTAACAATTGATGTTCTGGGTGAATTTATAGAAAATCTTGATGAAGCTGAAGCAAACAAACAAGAGTATTTAGAAATTATTGAAGCTGCCGAAAAAAATAAAATTGATGGTAACTTTTCAGTAAAACCAACAATGTTTGGGCTTCTTATTGACAAAGATGTTTGTTATCAACAAATCAGAGAAATTGTAAAGAAAGCCGCAGAATATAATAACTTCGTAAGAGTTGACATGGAAGATTCTCAATGTGTTGACATGGAAATTGAACTTTTCAGAAAATTAAAAGCAGAATTCCCCAAAAATGTCGGACTTGTTTTCCAGGCATATATGAAAAGAACTTTTGATGATATAAAAAATCTTCAGGATATTAATTCAGAAGAAAATCCAATTAATTATAGATTATGCAAAGGAATTTATGTTGAACCGGATGAAATTGCTTATAAAAAATATCAAGAAGTAAACGACCATTTTCTTGAAGATTTGGAATATATGTTTGAAAACAAAATTTATTCCGGTATTGCAACTCATGATAAACCATTAATTGAAGGAGCATATAAATTAATAAAAAAATATAATGTTCCTAAAGATAAGTATGAATTTCAAATGCTTTACGGTGTTACTCCCGAATTACGTAAATCAATTGTCGATAAAGGACATAATATGAGAGTTTACGTTCCTTTTGGAGAGCAATGGTTTGGATATTCTACAAGAAGACTGAAAGAAAATCCTAAAATGGCATGGCTAATTATTAAAGCGATTTTTGTTAGAGGATAATTGGTTTAGTTTAAAAAACTTTGTTAAAATTGAGAACCTGTGTTAAGGTTTTCTTCTTTATGAGTTTTTTCATATTTTTTACAATCAAGTTCAACAGAAAGTTCTTTATCGGGTTTTTCAAAATCTCCCTGAGAAATGTTTAAAGATTTATCGGCATAAACTTTTTTCATATAGATAGCCCAAATTGGCAAAGCCATATTTGCACCTTGCCCGAGAGAAATGCTTCTAAAATGTACGCTACGGTCTTCACAGCCGGTCCAAACTCCGGTAACTAAATCGGGAGTTAACCCCATGAACCAACCATCGGATTGGTTTTGAGTTGTTCCTGTTTTACCGGCAATTGGATTTGTAAATTTGTATTTATAATATAATCTTATGCCTGTGCCGTATTGAACCACACCTTTCATTAAACTAATCATGGTGTAAGCAGTTTCTTCGCTCATTACTTCTTTTTGCTTGGGAATAAAAGTTTCAATAATATTTCCGTTTTTATCATCGATTCTAGTTATGAAAGTAGGTTGAATCCAAACTCCTTTGTTGGCAAAAGTACTTTGAGCTCCGACCATTTCATATACCGAAAGGTCAACGGCTCCAAGAGCTATGGCATAAACGGGGTCAATATTTGTAATATCAATACCCATATTTTGGGCAAGTTTTAAGACTCCCATTGGTGAATGTCTTTTTATTAAGTAAGCCGAAACTCTATTTATTGAATTTGCGAGAGCTTCTTTCAGGGTTACCATTTCACCGTTTTTGTAATCGCCGGAATTTCTTGGTTCCCATCTTTTTCCATCAGGAAGTTCTATGCTAACCAAAACATTAGGAACTTTTGTGCAGGGCGAATATTCTCCTTCCATAAGTGCCAGAGCATAAACAAATGGTTTAAAAGTAGAGCCTACTTGTCTCTTTCCCATCCTAACCTGATCAAATTGAAAATGTTTATAATTGATTCCTCCAACATAAGCTTTAACAAATCCTGTATGCGGGTCAACTGACATTAGAGCAGAACGAAGAAAATATTTATAATATAAAATTGAATCCATTGGAGTCATTACAGTATCAAATTCTTCCCACTGTGGTCCATTCCATCTGAAAACAGTCATTGGTGCTGGAGTATTAAATACTTTAATAATAGAATCTTCAGAAACGCCTTTTACATTAAGCCAGTAATATCTGTCAGAACGATGCATTGATTGTTTCATAATCATATCAATAACTTCCGGTTTTAATCGCCAGTCAAAAGGAGGTTGTTTATGATTGCCTTTCCAATGATTAAAGAATTTTATTTGAAGTTCGCCTCCCAAATGCTCTGCAACTGCTTCTTCGGCATATCTTTGCATTTTTGAGTTTATTGTAGTATGGATTATTAGTCCGTCTTTATAAAGATTATAAGGAGTTTCGTCAGCTTTTTTATGATTTTTACACCACTTTTTCATTTGAGATCTTAAAGATTCTCTGAAATAAGTTGCAAGTCCGGCAACATGGTCTTGAACTCTGTAGTTTGACATATCCAGCGGAATAACTCTTAGAGAATCGTATTCTTCTTGTGATAAATAGTCATATTTTTTCATTTGACTGAGCACAACTTCCCGTCTTTTGAAAGACAGATCGGGATTTCTAACCGGATTGTAGCGGGTTGGAGCTTTGAGCATCCCGACAAGAATAGCAGCTTCTTCAACATTTAAAGAATCGGGAGATTTATTGAAAAAGGTTTTTGATGCTGTTTTTATACCATAGGAATGTCCGCCGAAAGGAACAGTATTATAATACATTGTTATGATTTCTTCCTTTGTATAATTTCTTTCTAATTTGACAGCAATAACCCATTCTTTCATTTTTCGGACTATAATCCCTACAAAAGATAACTTTTTTCGAGGAAAAAGATTTTTTGCTAATTGTTGTGTAATAGTACTTGCTCCTTGTTTATGCCCACGCAAAGTATTTACAACTCCTCCTATTAAACCTTTAATATCAATTCCTGAATGTTTGTAAAATCTGATATCTTCAGTTGCAATTACAGCATCAACAAGATAAGGAGACAAATTGTTATAATGAATATTTGAACGGTTTTCAAAATAATATTTTCCCAGTAAAACATTATCTGAAGAATATATTTCTGATGCTAAATTACTTTTAGGATTTTCAAGTTCTTCAAAAGATGGCATGAATCCTAACAATCCAATAGAAATAGACGAAAACAAAATGACAACAAAAATTATGGCTATAAAATAGATTGCCCAAATTGATTTCATAAATTTCCTAAAGTTTGATTTTTTTTTCTTTGCCATGTTTAATGATTTATTTTGTTATGCAAACATAGTAAATTGTTAGTCTCAAAAAAAAGTATAGAATTATTTTTTTTCTATTGTTGGAATAGGATAACGTATAAATTCGGCATTTCTGTCAAATAAATATCGATAAGTTATATAATATTTCACAGGAACACTTCCCAAAGTGATGAAAACTTTCCTCATTTTTGGATTAAAATCACCAACCCATGAAAATTCTATTTCTTTATATTGAGGTTTTCGCTTCATAACTTTTGTTATTTCCATTATAAAGGCTGATTCAATTCCAAGGTTTTGAAATTCGGGTATAACACCCATCAGTACACCACGTGCGCGTGTAATAGTATTTTTCTTTTTAAGGTAAAGAAATTTTAACTTATTAAAGATATTGAGGTTGCCATTCATTTGTTTTAGTATCTCATTAATATCAGGATACATAAGATAGATAGCAATAGGTCTGTCGTTTTTATAGGCTAACCAAATAAATTCTTCATCAATAATATCTTTAGCTTTTTTTATTGTATTTCGGATATATTCTGCTTTTAAAGGCTCAAAATTTTCTTTAAAAGAATCCCAGGCAGTATTAAAAACTTCTGCAAAATCATTAGTGAATTTTTCCTGTTCTTTCCATGAAAAATGTTTGAATTCGTATCCGGGTTTTTTTGCTACCCATTCGGCAATACGTAAAAATCTATCAGACATTTTACTTTTTACATCAAGATGAAAGCCCTCTTGTTTGAAATATGCTTTAAATCCATAGGATTCGAAGAGCTGCTGATAATACTTATGGTTATAAGCTACTTCGTATGACGGATGAGTAAAGCCATCAACGAGCAAACCCCAGTAACTGTCTCTTTCGCCAAAATTAATTGGTCCGTCCATAGCTTGCATATCTTGCTTTGTTAGCCATTCTTTTGCAGTATCGAAAAGAAGAGATGCTGCTTCCTGATTATTTACACATTCAAAAAAGCCGATTCCTCCGGTAGGTTGATTTTCAACTTTAGATGTTTTATAATCAATAAATGCTGCTATCCGACCAATTAATTTGCCGGATTCATCTTTTAATACCCAACGTTCAGCAATTCCATGATTATAGTAAACATTTTTTTCAGGGTCGAAAATAGCATCTATTTCACTGTCGATAGGACAAATCCATGTAGCATCATTTTTATAGATTATTTTAGCTACTTGAATAAATTCTTTTCTTCCTTTTTTATCAATTACTTTTACAACATTCATAATTATTGTGATAAGTAAAAATATTATACTGTTTGTTTGAAATAAATCGTATTAATAATATTCTGATATTTTTTAGCTATAAATTTTCGTTTCAATTTTAATGTTGGTGAAAGCTCTCCAGTTTCCGGAGACCAAATATCAGGGACTAATCTGAACCTGTTGAGTTTTTCTGAATCTGATACTGATTTGTTATAATTTTTTATTTCTTTATTAAAAATATCTATTAATAGATTGTTTTTTAAAAGTTCAGAATTGTTGCTTGTGCTAATATTATTTGCTTTACACCAGTCTTTAATATAAGAAATGTTAGGGGCAATTATTGCACTTGCAAATTTCTCGTGTTCGCCAATTACCATAATTTGTTCAATAAATAATGATTCTTTGAGCTTGTTTTCAATTATTTGTGGGAACACAAATTTGCCACTTGAAAGTTTGAAAATTTCCTTTTTACGGTCGGTTACTTTTAAAAATTTATTGTTTTCAAAGGTGCCAATATCACCAGTGCAAAACCATCCATCATCGGTGAAAGCCTTTTTTGTTAGTTCGGGATTTTTATAGTAGCCAAGCATAACATTATGTCCTTTGCAAAGAATCTCTCCATCTTCGGCTATCTTAACTTCAACACCTTCAATTTTTGAACCTACTGACCCGAGTTGCAAATCAGGTTTGGATTTTCTGTTAATTGTAATTATCGGAGAAGTTTCTGTAAGACCGTACATATTAAGAGCTTTTATTCCTGCTGCCCAAAATATTCTTTCAATTCTAGGTTGTAATGTTGCGCCTCCACAACCTACAAATTTAATATTTCCTCCGATTGCTTCTCTCCATTTTGAAAAAATTAATTTGTCAGCAATTTTTAATTTAAATCTATAAAACCAATGACTTTCTCCAACAGGCTTATATTTCAATCCTATTTTAACTGCCCAAAAGAATAAGGATTTCTTTACTCCTGATAGTTTTTTTCCTTTTGCAATTATTGTATCAAATATTTTTTCGAGAATTCTTGGAACAGCATCAAAACCATGAGGTTTTATTTCTCTCATATCGGCAGCAATTGTTCCCATATTTTCAGAATAATAGATACTACAACCGCTATTTTGAGTTTGATAATTTCCCATTCTTCCACCAACATGGCATAAAGGTAGAATGCTCAGGAATTTTTGTTTAGGTTTCAAGGCAAAAACTTCTGCAGCGGCTAAAAAATTTCTAACCATATTTGTATGTGAAAGCATTACGCCTTTTGATGTTCCTGTTGTTCCTGATGTATAAATTAATGATGCAAAATCATTTGGCTTAATACCAGATTTTATCTTTTTAACTTCATCTTTGTAATATACTTCACTCTTTTTTCCTAATGCAATTATTTCAAGCCAGTTTTTCTCATTTTCAATAGAATCAAAAGTATAGGTGTTTTCAATGGTATTAATTTTAT
>CAYLPA010000105.1:0-8809 GCA_964385385.1 uncultured Saprospiraceae bacterium
ATTCTTCATTAATTTCTCCATTTGGCAGCATATTATCAGGATGATAAATTCCGTTCTCTTCTTTAATAAATCTAACGCAAATATTCCAATTTCCATGACAATAATTATCAACCCATTTTTTATCTAATATTCCTTTTTCATAAAAATATCTCATGGGACAAGTTTGATACCACTTGCATTCTTCAGTTTGATTCATAAATTTACATTCCAAAATACTTTTCTATTCTATCAAAAGCTATGTTAATAGTTTCTTCAGGAACACAAAACGAAAGTCGAATGTGTTCTTCGCCAGTTGGACCAAATGCAATACCAGGAGTTGTAGAAACTTTAACTTTTTCTAACAAATCTTTGCTAAATGCAAATGAATCTTTTCCTTTTTCTGTAAGTATTTTAGGAAACATCAGATAAGAACCGCCAGGTTTATTATATTGAAAAACAGAATCTAATTTATCTAATCGCTCACACATAAGATTTCTGGCTTTCAAATAATGTTGTTTGAATTCTTCAACACAATTCTGGCTTCCTTTTAAAGCTGCTATTGCAGCATATTGTGAAGCTACCGGAGCACAAATAGCAAAAGGAATATGTGCTTTTTTTACCTGAGCAAGAACTTCTTCATCAGCATGTAAATAACCAATTCGCCATCCTGTCATTGCATAAGTTTTTGTGAAAGTATAATTTGTTATTACATTTTTTCTCATCTCAGGAATTGAAGCAATGCTAAAATGTTTGTGAGTGTCAAAAACAAAATATTCATAAGCTTCGTCAGTAATGATTGTAAGATTGTTTTCAAGAGCAATTTTTGCCAATTGACGTAATTCATTTTCAGAAAAAACTGTACCCGTTGGATTACTTGGACTGCAATACATTATTGCTTTTGTTTTAGAAGTAATGGCATTTTTAATAGCTTCAATATCCAAAGCAAAATTATTTTCTTCAATTAATGGTACTAAAACAGGCTTTCCTGAAGCAAGTCGAACTTGTGTGATATGCGTTGAATAAGTTGGAGTTGGAAGAATCACTTCATCGCCCGGGTCAATTGTTGCCATAACAGAAGCAGCTAATCCTTCAATTGCTCCTATAGTTACAATTAGCTGATTAATATTTGCATCAATATTATTATCCCGTTTGAGTTTTTTAACTATTTCTTCTCTTAGTTCAGGCAGCCCTTCGCTTTGAGAATATCCGCCAGTTAATCCATTTTCTATTGCAGAAATAACAGCATCATTAATATGTTTTGGAGTTCCTGTTGTTGGTTTTGCCCACGATAAAAAAGCAACATCATCATATTGTTTCGATAATCTTGTCATTTCGTGAATTGCCGATTTTTTTAATTGATTTACTCTGTTAGAAATATTCATAATTGTTTTTTAATTTTTTAATTTTTCCAGAAGTTTTTGCATAACTTCTGTAGCTTTTCCTTTTAAAAATATATCAGTGATAGTATTTGTATATTTTGATGGTTGAGTGTTTATTTCTATAATTTTTACATTATTATTTTTTGCTTCGTAAGGAATCATTGAAGCAGGCATTATTTCACCTGTAGTACCTATAATAATAAAGACATCTGCTTTTTTTGTTTCTTCAAAAGATTTAGTTTGTGCAAGCTCAGGAATTGGCTCTCCAAAAAACACAAAATCAGGTTTAAGAATTCCTCCACACTTATTACATTTCGGAGGCAAAGATAAAAGATTCATATCTTGTACTAAATATTTTTCCGAGCAATTCATACAGATTAAATGCCTTGAATTACCATGAAATTCATAAACATTTTGGGAGCCTGCTTCTTGATGAAGATTGTCAATATTTTGAGTTATAATTGAATTCACAAATCCCATTTTTTCCATTTCAGCAAGAGCAAAATGGGCTGCATTTGGTTTTGCTTTTCCAAAAAAATCATAAAATATTTCTTTAATTAATTTCCATGATTCTTTGGGATTATTATTGAAATATCCAATATCAAGAAAACCCGGGTCATATTTATTCCATAAACCATCTTTGCCACGAAAAGGGGGGATTCCACTTTCCACAGATATTCCTGCTCCTGTAAAAGCAGTTATATGATTAGCATTTAAAATAATGTTTGCTGCTTTTGCTATCATAATTTGTCTATTTCTTTCATCAAAACCTTTTTTGTTTTATAACCCATTATTCTCTTAATTTCTTTCCCATCTTGAAAAATTATAAGAGTTGGAATATTTTTCACTTTAAATTTTTTTGCCAGATGTTGGTTATATTCTACATTAACTTTGGCAACTTTAATTTTATCACTTTCTTTTTCTGCAATTTCATTTAATACTGGTGTCATCATTTTACAAGGTGCACACCATGATGCCCAAAAGTCAACTAAAACAGTGCCTTTTCTTGTTTGCATTTTGAAATTTTTTTTATCCAGTATTTTTATTTTTTTACTGGTTTTTACATCTTGCATCTTATTCATCTTTTTATTACTATACACAAGAAGCGATAGTAAAATTATAACAACTCCGATGATGATGATTAGTGTTAGTGACATAACTTTATTCTATTTTTTATTAATATTTTCTATTTCTTTTATTTCAAAAACATTTCCACTTTTATCTTTAATAAATATCAAGTCTGAAAAATCTCTTTCAATTCTAATACATTCATAATTCTGGGCTTCAGCTTTAGTAATAAGATTTTCTCTGTCTTTTACTGAAATACAAATATGGTTAAATCCTTGTTTGAACTTCTCGTCACTTAAAAATATTTCTAAAAATAAATCATCTTTTTGCAAAAAGAATATAGAAGTATCTGTATTAATATTAAATATTTTTTGTGTTAATTCTTTTTTTAGAACAAAGTTCTTCAATTCTTTCATTTCAATGATATCAATATAGAAATTTTTTAC
Organism: uncultured Saprospiraceae bacterium; assembly: GCA_964385385.1. Taxonomy (GTDB): domain Bacteria; phylum Bacteroidota; class Bacteroidia; order Bacteroidales; family CAYLPA01; genus CAYLPA01. Next base: position 2,873 of record CAYLPA010000105.1, read on the forward strand.
TTCATCGATATCAAAAATTGTTAATGCTATGTGTTCAAGTTTCATTTTTTAAAAATTTAATAAATAACCAATTATTCCTGCAAACAATGCAAAAATAATATTAACAAATTTCACTGCAACAAATCCACGTTTAGATTCAGCAAGCAAAGGTAACATTCCATGTCCATCTTGAGCTATTGAACTTGCGAGAAGAATACTGAATGGAATAGTTCCTTGAGCAAATAATGTAACAAATATTAAATGCGGACCCGATTCAGGAATAATTCCTACCAGTACTGCAATTAGAAGAATAATTAGCATATTTTCTGTCATCCATGATTCGATATCAATGAAATTTGTTAAAAAATGAAGTGCTAATAAAGTCCCAAAAGTCCACAAGAAAATTCGCAAGAGATGTATTTTTACAATATGCTCCCAAAGATGTTCTTTGAGAAAATGTTCAGGCACACTAATAACAACAAATAATGAAAAACTAACAACAATCAATAATGTAATTTTCATCCATTTTTCAGCATCTGCTGCAAGAGTGCCTGTTAAGAAAGCAATTAAAAGAGAAAGAATAATTACTGTTAATATTATACGAAATTTTGATGGTTTAAGAATAAATTGCAAAAGTTTATCTTTCTGAAAACAATCACAATGTTCTTCGACATGAAGGGGGAATTCTTTTTCAGCAAATTTATTCATCAATTTTTTTGATAAAGGAATTTTATCAGTAATGTAACCGGCAAAAATACCAATTCCAAAAAGTATTAAAGTTAATAAGCCTGCTTTTTGAGGAAACATAGCAAACATTACAAAAGCAGCATCACCACTTGTAGCTATCATTGCAGTTACAATTGCACCAAATGAAATTAATCTGTGAGAAAATAAAGCGACAGCCGTAAATGCACCGAGGCATCCCGGGATAGCACCTAAAATTCCTGCTAAAAAATACTGTTTCCATTTATTGCCTGTGATATTTTTTTGCCAAATACCATTAGTCTGGACATTGATATATTCAATAACCAACATCATTACGAAAACGAAACCGGTTATCATTAATGATTGTTTTAAAACATAAAAAATATCATTTATCATAATTTTTGTGCTTTAAGTAATCTTACATAATTCTTAAAATAATAACTTTCGCTGAATTCATTAAAACCATATTCTTTTAATATGGATTTCCAATCTCTTTTAATGAAATCAAAAGCAAATTTACATTCAATTTTCTTAAATATAAAACGATGATGAAACGGCATTTTACTCATGTCGAACTCAGCGAAATCAAGGATGTTAAAAGTACCTCCTTGTTTTAGATTGTTGTAAGCATTTTTAATAATTATTTTTCTTATTTCATGAGGAAATCCATGAATGACAAAGCTAATAAATATTTTATCGAATTTTTGCTCAAGTTCAAAGGCTTGGTCAATTCTTTTATTTATGAATTTTATATTTGAAAATTGTTTGCTATTAATATTAAATTGCTTTTCCATATCATCAGAAATATCCAATCCTATTAGTAATGAATTTTCATCTACATATTTATTCATCAATAAAATATTTCGACCGGTGCCGCATCCCAAGTCAAGTATCTTATCATTAGATTTGAGTTCTAAATCCTTTATTGCTTTTTGGATAAAGGTTCTATATAACCCAAACGAAGCAGTGTTCATTATTTTGTCATAATGTTTGGCAGTGAATTTTGATAATTCAACACCTGAATCAGGGTAAAGTTTTTCCATTTTATTAAATTTTATAAATCTTTAAAAACTCTTGCAAGTGAATATCCCGGAGCATCAAATTTTAAATCTAAAAAATATCCAAATGGAGTTTGTTCCACATCAAATCCGGAGTTTGTTAATCTTTCGTCGATATTGTCGAATAGTGCTTTTGTAAATTCAGGCTCAGCTTTGCTTTCCGACAAATGTGCAAAAGAATGCAAAATAATTCTTTTGGTATTATTTTTACCAGTAACCCATTTAAGATTTTTCAATAATTTCTTCTTAACAGCAGTTTCGTTTTCTTCATCTTCTTTTTCCACTTGAATAAATGCAGCTTGAATGTTTTCAAAATGCTTTTCTTCTGTAAAATCCGGCATCGTTTCAATAGTCTTAATTGTAGGATTAAAAGAAAATTTATTCATATAAATCATTAATAATTTCATTTTTTTATTTTTTTATTTATACCATATTTTTGCAATTCAATTGATTTACAAAAAAGAAACTTAAAAGTATAATTATAGATACAATTATAAAAACAACAGTAAATCCAATATAAAATATTAACAGGCCTGCAAGCAAGGGAAAAATAGTTGAAAATATTTTACCAGCACCTGAAATTCCAGCATACATCGTACGATTTTCATTTGTTGATATTTCTAATAAAATACCATTATTGGAGATTTTAAACATCGAAACAAATATTCCTGACAAAATAAAAATATATTGATAAAATAATTGGTTATCGCTTAAGGTCAAAGCAAAAATAGGTATAGAACTACCTATAATTATAGCAATAATCAAAAGCAATTTATAACCAATTTTTGATGATAATTTATAAAATATTGTACTTACAAGCAACATTCCAATAATTCTGAATAGCAAGAAATTTCCAATTAGTTTATAAGATAAATCAAAATTATCTTTTGCCAGCAAAATAAGAAATGGCATAAAACCTATTCCCAGGCCAAGAGTGTTTATTATCAATAAGTAATATTTTAGGTTCTTATTCTTTTTTATTTCTATTGGTATTAGTTTAAAAAAGTCAATCAGATTTTTTTTAATAGGATTTATTGTACGAATTTCTCTTAGATTCCAGAATCCCAAAGAAGCAATTAACAATAAAATTCCTGCAATAAAAAAGAGTATGGAATAATTATCAGGATATTCAAATCGTTTAATAAGCTCCCTAACAACAACTGCTGACAGTAAAATTCCGATACTTGTTATAATTTCTTTAATTGAAAAAAATTGTTTTCTGCTTTCTTCTTTTACTGATTTTCCGAGTATGTCAATATATGAAACATTAGCATAGCTACCACTAAAAGAGAATATTGAAATCAGAATAAAAATCAATAAAATTATAGTATCACCTGTTAAGGAATGTGAAAAAAAGAACATAGCAGACATTAATATTAATGCAATAATTCTAAGATTTATTCCTAAAAGCAAATATTTTAATTTTAGTGAGTTTTTAGATAATATCGGAGCAAATATCAACTGAAAAACACTCGAACCTCCCAACATAATTGCTGTTAAGAATCCAAGATGCACAGAATTCCCTCCAGCTTTTATAAGCATGGAAGGAATTATTGTATCAACATCCATAAAGTTAGAAGCTAATGCAAGAAATACTGCATGCCATAAAAAACTTCGGAAGTTTATTTTTGACCGTTTTGCTGATATTTGCATTAGAGCAATTTTATTATTAAAATTTTTCTTCATTTAACTTTTGCTAATCCATATATCTTCCTGCATTTACATCTATTACTTCACCTGAAACATAATCGTTTTCAAGCAAATAGATAACAGTTTGAGCTATTTCCTCGGGTTTGGCAATCCTGCCAAATGGTGTTTGTTTCGACAGCTTATTTTTTACATCTGTTGACAGTAGGTCAGTATCAACCGGTCCTGGAGCAACTGCGTTTACGGTTACACTTGGAGCTAATTCGGTGGCAAGTGCAAAGGTTAAACCTATAACTCCGGCTTTTGATGCAGCATAATGGCAACCAATAGTACCACCCATTTTCCCGGCAATAGAAGATATATTTACTATTTTTCCGTTGTTTTTAACCAACTCATTCTTAGCTGCTTTACAACAATTAAAAACACCGGACAGGTTCACATCAATTACATCTTTCCATTCATCAACACATATATTATTTATGGCTGAGTTTGAACCTGATATTCCTGCATTGTTCACTAATATATCAATCTTACCAAATTTTTCCTTTACAAGTTCCATCATGTCTTTAACCTGATTAAAATCTCTAACATCTGATTGAACATTTAGTGTCTGTACATTATATTCTTTCAATAACTCAATTGTCTCTTCCGCTTTCGTTTTATCTTTATAAAAACAAAAAGCTACATTAACTCCTTTATTTGCCAAAGCTATTGCTATTGCTCTACCAATACCTTTATCTCCACCAGTTATAAGTGCATTCTTGCTGTTTAATTGCATATTTACTTTCTTCTTGTAATAATTTAATTTAGATTATATTTTTTATTAAAATTTATTTTTGCAAATCCAGGTTAAATAAAAAAATTTAACGAAATAACCCTGATTTTTATGAATTTAATTTCGACCACGGCCTCCACCACCTCTTCCTTGCCCTCTTCCATCTCGAGGGCCTCTTCCTAATCCTCTTCCCTTTCCGCTTCCCTTTCCACTTCCCAGCCCGCTTCCCTTTCTTTCTTTCAAACCACCTCCGGTATTACCAGAATGCTGCCATTTTTTTTCTTTGTTATAAATTGCTTGTAAAGGACAGATTGTAACACATTTTCCACAATCTGTACATTTTACATAATCAATTTCTGCTTTACCATTGCTCATTGATATTGCATCAACAGGACAAACATTTATACAGATTCCACATCCTGTACATTTTTCTTTCTCTACTTGAAACATCTTTTTTATCTCCTTTATTTAATATTTTTTATAAAATTTAGTAAATCAATATTAGATTATTTATAGTTCATCTAAAGTATAGTTTTTTCTCCTGCATAAACCGGTGCTTTAAGCCAGTTCTCGGGAGGCACAAATGGACAGACATACGCATCACTATATGCACACCATGGATTGTATGCTAAATTAAAATCAATAATCCATTTTCCATCAGCAGTTTGATGCATCTCGGGTTCAATATCAATATACCTGCCTGCCCCGTAAGTCTCTTTACCACTCGTAGCATCCCGGAATGGTATAAATAATCGTTCTTCCATTGGATCACTTTTATATGCTTGAAGCGTACAATCTTTACCATTTATTTTGAAGCGAAATTCTCCCCATCGAATAAGTTCGCGCTCCCCTCCTTTTGTATCTTGTACTTTTAGCCGTTTTTTTTCTATATGTTCGTAAATTTCAAGTTCAAAACGGTATGCAAAGTCTAATGGATAGTATGCAAGACCTTTGAAATTTCGGATTTTCATTTGTGGTATCGGTGATTGAGAATGATCACTACCAAAAAATTCATCTTTTGACTTACGTGCCATTTCAAGATCGTTTTCCCATTCTTTTACATTTATCATGAAATTCTCTCCTTATTTTTTTTAAATTAAAATTATTATTACACTATAATTCTTTTGCTGTTTCATAAGCATCTTTTATAGCATCTTGTGCATTTCCTGTTTTTTTAGCATCGCCAATGACATGAACCAAAATTTCATTTTTCAATTCATTTTCTAAGGGATTAAAGCTCTTCATTCCGGTTGAAACCACAATTATATCAACGTCATTAAATTGAATGTTTTTCCCATCTCTTTCTGCATAAACTGTTTTTCCTGCAACTTTTTTAATATGAGTGTGGTCGCTAAAAACAGTTCCTTTTTCTTTCATCATTTTTAAAGAAAGCAATTTTGCAATCATTTCCATATCTTCGCCAAAGTCAGTTGTTCTTTTAACAATAATTACCTGATTATTAAGAGGAATTAATGCTGTTGCGATATCAACACCAATAAGCCCACCACCAATTATTAAAACTTTTTTGTCTTTTGGTAGATTTTCCTTCAACAATATCTCTGCCCAATAAAATTTATCCAATCCTTCAATTTTTATTTCTGCCGGTTTTGAACCTGTTGCAATAACAATCTCATCAAATTTATTTATTAAATCTGATTTTTCTGCTTCTTTGTAAATTACCTTAATATTATTATCTTTTATTTCTTTAACAAAATATGGAATCAGATTTTCCATTGATTTTTTATTGGGAGTAAGAGGTGCAAGATTAAATTG
>CAYLPA010000106.1:0-4766 GCA_964385385.1 uncultured Saprospiraceae bacterium
AAAGAGAAACAAATGGCAAAGAAATCTAAAGACGCAAGGATACAGGTGATTTTAGAATGCACCGAACATAAAACCAGCGGAAAACCTGGCACTTCAAGATATATTACTACTAAAAGCAAAAAGAATACTCCCGATCGTCTTGAATTGAAAAAATACAATCCGATTCTAAAAAAAATGACTATTCATAAAGAAATTAAATAATATTTATCATGGCTAAGAAAGTTGTCGCAACATTACAATCTACAGGTAAAAACTTTGCAAAGGTTATAAAAGTTGTTAAATCACCCAAAACAGGTGCTTATACATTTAAGGAAAAAATTATTCCTACCGATATGGTTAAAGAATATTTAGTAAAAAAATAATATCTTCATAAAGGTTTATAATCAAGTCCCTTAGAATGGGACTTTTTTTTTATCAGCTAAAAAACTCTCAGCTTTTTTAAAATCATTATTTTTGCAAAAACAAAATCATGGCATTGCTTAGAATATTTTCGAAAGAAAAAAAAGAAAATTTAGATAAAGGTTTATCTAAAACTAAAGCTAGTGTTTTTTCAAAAATCTCTAAAACATTAATAGGAAAATCAAAAGTTGACGAGGAAGTTCTTGATAATTTAGAAGAAATACTTGTAACTTCTGACGTTGGAATAAAAACAACTTTAAGGATTATTGAAAAAATTGAACAACGTGTTTCAAAAAACAAATACCTTGGAACATCTGAATTAAACAAAATTCTAAAAGAAGAAATAGCATCTTTACTCGAAGAAAATGAGCAAGAAAATGTTGTTGATTTTAACTTCCCAAAAAAAGATATTCCTTATGTAATAATGGTTGTTGGAGTAAATGGTGTTGGAAAAACCACAACCATCGCTAAACTTGCTTATAATTTCAAGAAAGCCGGAAAGTCTGTTTTGTTGGGAGCTTGCGACACTTTCAGAGCTGCTGCTATTAACCAGCTTACTATTTGGGCAGAACGTGTGGATGTTCCAATTGTTAGCCAAGGGATGAATACCGACCCTGCTTCTGTTGCTTTTGATACCTTAACATCAGCAATAGCACAAAAAAGTGATGTTGTTATAATTGATACTGCCGGAAGACTCCATAATAAAATCAACCTGATGAATGAACTTTCTAAAATTAAGAGAGTAATGCAAAAAGTCATTCCTGATGCTCCCCACGAAATTTTACTAATTCTTGATGCTTCAACAGGACAAAATGCTTTTGAGCAAGCAAAACAATTTACTGCCGTAACAGATGTTAACGCTATTTGCCTGACAAAACTCGATGGTACTGCAAAAGGTGGAGTTGTTATAGGAATTTCAGACCAATTTAAAGTTCCTGTTAAATATATTGGAATTGGCGAAAAATTACAAGACTTGCAGATTTTTAATAAAACCGAATTTGTTGATTCACTGTTTAATTAAAATATTTTGAAAAATAATTCTCAAAAAATAAATATCATTACTCTCGGTTGTGCCAAAAATGTTGTTGACTCAGAAGTTCTGGCAGGAAAACTCAAAGCAGGCAATTATTTAACTTATCAGGATTCCGGCAAAACTTCCGACATTGTTATTATTAACACTTGCGGTTTCATTAAGGATGCAAAACAAGAATCAATCGACACAATATTGCAGTACGTTCAAGCTAAAAAGCAAGGCTTAGCAAAAAAAATATTTGTTATCGGATGCCTATCGCAGAGATATAAAGAAAACCTTATAAAAGAAATTCCTGAAGTTGATGAATTTTTTGGTGTAGAAGAGTTTGAAAAAATATCCGAAAAATTAGGGATTGATTATAATAAAGTAAAAAACAGCCATCGCAAACTGAATAAACCAAATCATTTTGCATACTTGAAAATTGCTGATGGATGTAACAGAAACTGTTCATTTTGTGCCATTCCTTTGATTAAAGGAAAACATGTTTCAAGACCAATTGAAGAACTTGTTGATGAAGCAAAATCGCTTGCAGATAATGGCGTTAAAGAGCTTATTCTAATTGCTCAAGACACTACTTATTACGGATTTGATATTTATAAAAAGCAAATGCTCGGAAAATTGCTTAATGAACTTTCTAAAATTGAAAAATTAGAATGGATTAGAATTCATTATACTTACCCTGCAAACTTTCCCGACGATGTTTTGCAAACAATAAAAAAACATAAGAAAATTTGTAATTATATTGACATTCCTTTTCAACATATCAGCGAAAGCTTACTAAAATCTATGCGAAGAGGATATTCCGAAAAAGATACTTATAAATTAATTAATACATTAAAAACTGAAATTCCTGATGTTGCAATAAGAACAACATTAATTGTCGGTTATCCCGGTGAAACAGAAGAAGATTTTAGAAAACTCGTTGAATTTGTAAAAAATGTTAAGTTTGACAGATTGGGGGTTTTCACTTATTCTCACGAAGAAGACACTTTCGCATATTCTTTGAAAGACAATGTTCCTGATGAAGTTAAGCAGCAAAGAGCAAATGAAATCATGGATATTCAACAACAAATATCTCTGGAAAAAAATAGCAGTAAAATTGGCAAAACATTTAAAACTTCAATTGACCGAAAAGAAGGGAATTATTATATCGGCAGAACAGAATATGATTCTCCTGAAATTGATAATGAAGTATTAATTAAAGATGATAAAGATAAATTAAGTGTTGGTGAATTTTATGATATTAAAATCATAAAATCTGATTTCTTTGACCTTTACGGGAAATTAATGCAATAATTTTCAATTTTATTCTTCCGAAATTCTTATAATTGCATAATGTTATAAATAAAAAAAAATACGATGAAAAAATTAATATTAATAGCATTCGTAATAAGCTTATCATATAATTGCTTTTCTCAATCATTGAAAATTGTTAATGGAGATACAGCAAACAGAATTGACAAAAACAATCTAAAGCAAGGATACTGGGAAGAAAGAAAAGGCTCTGTAGCTTTTAAAGGATTTTATATTGACGGTAAAAAAGAAGGAAATTGGGTAGCCTATCATGCAAATGGTATTGTGAATTTGATGGAAGAATATAAAAACGGTAAAAAAAATGGAATAACAATCGTAATAGACGGAAGAGGAAGATTGCAAAACGAAAGACATTTTATAAATGATGTTTTACATGGACCAAATAAAGCATATAACCAAAACGGAAGACTTTCTCAGGAAACAAATTTTATAATGGGAAAAGAAAACGGGAAAAAAGTAGTTTATTATAACAATGCCCAACCTCAAGAAGAATCATATTATATTGACGGCAAAAAAAACGGCACATCAAAATGGTTTAACCTTCAAGGGCAATTGATTGCTGAATACAATTACGAAAACGGTTTACTTGAAGGTGAACAAACGACTTTTTATGTTAATGGTAAAGTGATGAGCAAAGAATATTACAGAAACAATATTCCTATTGATGAATATGAAGAATTTTATGAAAATGGGAATGTTAAAATATCAGGGGCATATAAAAATGGTAAGAAACATGGTGATTGGATTGAAAATGATGAGGACGGAAATAATACTAAAATTACTAGATATAAAAATGGAGAAATAAAATAAAGCAATTGCACTTATGGGGAAAAATTTTGAACAAATTAGAAAAAATATTATTGGAATTAATCAGGAATATAAAACTCCTTACGGTTTAAAAAAAATATTATACGCTGATTGGGTAGCAAGCGGAAGATTATATGCTCCAATCGAAAAAGCTATTTCAGAAAATTTCGGACCTTTTGTTGCAAACACTCACACCGAAGCAAGTGAAACAGGAACAATAATGACAAAATCTTATTTTCTTGCTCATCAAAAAATCAAAGAACATGTTAATGCTAACGAAAGGGATGTAATTATTACGAGCGGCGTTGGAATGACAACTGCCATTAATAAACTTTTGAGAATTCTCGGATTAAAATACTGTGGAAAAATAGTAAATAATAACTGCATACAAGAAAAAGAAAAACCCGTTGTTTTTATTACCCATATGGAACACCACTCAAATCAAACCGCATGGTACGAAACATGTGCTGATGTCGTTGTGTTAAATCCAAATAAAGATTTGCTCGTTGATTTAAACGAATTGCGCAAGCTACTAAAAAAATATTCAGAACGTAAAATTAAAATAGGGTCTTTTTCTGCTTGCTCAAATGTAACGGGAATAGAAACTCCCTATTATGAAATGGCTAAAATAATGCACGAAAATCAAGGATTGTGTTTTGTTGATTTTGCTGCATCAGCACCTTATGTAAAAATTGATATGCACCCCAAAGACCCTTTAAAAAAAATTGATGCTATCTTTTTTTCTCCTCACAAATTTCTTGGAGGTCCCGGCAGTTCGGGAGTATTGATTTTTGATTCAAAATTATATAAAAATTTTCCTCCTGATACTCCCGGTGGCGGAACAGTTGATTGGACAAACCCTTGGGGTAATTATAAATATTCTGACGATATTGAAACCAGAGAAGATGGTGGAACACCTGGATTTCTACAAGCAATTAGAACAGCTCTTTGCATAGAATTAAAAAATCAAATGGGTGTTGAAAATATAAGAAAAAGAGAAGAAGAGCTTGTTGAAATTGCTTTTCAAGAATTGGATAAAATTCCTGAAGTAATGGTTTTAGCAAACAATACAAGAAAACGATTAGGAGTAATTTCTTTTAATATTGAGAATTTACATTATAATTTAGTTGTAAAATTATTAAGTGATAGGTTTGGAATTCAAGTCAGAGGTGGTTGTACTTGTGCCGGAACTTACGGTCATTTCCTTTTAAAT
>CAYLPA010000106.1:4866-8739 GCA_964385385.1 uncultured Saprospiraceae bacterium
TTTAACAGAAAAAATCTAACACTCTTTTATATTGTTCTAAAAATATTATTAGTTTTGCAAGCTAAAAATTCTGGCGAGGTAGCTCAGTTGGTTAGAGCGTCGGATTCATAACCCGGAGGTCATGGGTTCAATTCCCATTCTCGCTACAAAAAAACTCTTGTATATATTTACAAGAGTTTTTTTTATTTGGAAGATTTTGGAATAAATAAATTTTTACTCTTCAAAAATTTCTAAAGATTCGTTGATGGATTTATTTGAATAAAATTCTTTCCAACATTTTATATAGCCATCTAACAATTCTTTTTCGGTAAAATTCTTTGGTTTAAACACCACGTTTGATGTATTATATTTTGTCCAGTTATAGTGAAGGATTCTATCTTCTTTTCTTAATTTATGCCAAACAGGAGACTGTGGAAATGGAGTTAGGATAAAAAACTCTGAAGTTTTAATATTTGCACGTTCAAGAAATTCTAATGTAATATCAAATACAGAATTATCTTGGTAATCAAAGCCATAACCAATTGAAGCAAATACCTGTATGCCTGCATCCTGAATATTTTTTACAATTTGTAAAGCCCAGTTAAAATATTTTGTTTCGCCTTTTGAAAAAGCCTTCTTCGAAAAAGGGTCCGAACCGGTTACTAAATATAAATTTACAACTCCCCCATCAACAAGTGTTTTCAAATAATCGGAGTTAGTTGTCATATTTAATGAACCCGACATAAATAGCCTCGGTTTTTTTGGCAACTTGGAAAATGCACTCATAAGTTCTTCTCTAAATTCGAAACACTGCCTATGAGGAAGAACTAAAGTATCATCGATAAGATAATAATCTCCTTCAACATTTGTTAAATTAATTTCTTCGATAATTCTATCGATTTCTTTAAATCTGAATTTCTTGCCAAATTCAACAGGAATAATACAATTTTCGCAGCTAAAACAACAACCTCTCATGGTTTGAATCAACTTTGCACTCCAGTCGTATCCTGTCTTTTCCATATAAATAGATCTGTCGGGAGTGGGAACAAGACTCATATCGGGGTGTCCACCATGATATATATTTTTCAATTGTCCATTCTCAAAATCCGACAACATTTCTTCCCAAACTCCTTCAACCTCGCCAACACATATTGCATCAAAATGTTTAACAGCTTCTTCGGGTAAAATTGATGGGTGCATACCTCCACCTATTACTGTTTTGCCTTTTGCTCTAAACTTTTTGGCAATTTCATAAGCATAACATGCTTGTGGAGTAAAAAAACTAACAGCAATTAAATCAGAATCATCATCATAATCTATCTCTTCAACATTCTCATCAAAAAGCTTAATCTCATGTTTGTCTTTACTTAAAGCTGTAAGAATTGGTATTCCTAAAGCTGATGGCATTTTAAAATCTCCAAGATTTCTAACATAAGCTATATCACGGAGCTCTGGTGTGCTTTCAAAAAACTTTTCGAATTTTGGATAAATAAATCTAATCTTCATAATTTATTTTTCTTTCTAAAAAATCAGCTAATTTTTTGAAATTCGCAAGCAGAAAATTTCATTCTCCATTATAGCTCTTAAAACTTAAATTGTTATGACTAATAATTTATAACTTTTAATTATAAATATTTTTTAAAAAATATTACTAACTGCAAAGATATAAACATGTGGAAAAAAAAATAGAAAAAATGATTATTTTGGCTAATTATTATTTTGGAATTAATAAATTAATTTTTTTATATTTTTGTTAGTATTAATTTTTATCTATCTGGCATAATTATTGAAAACACAACTCAAAAAATATTTTGTGAAAAGATTTCTTATCATATTATTATTATCTTTCTTTCTACTTCCAGGGGTTTATTCTCAAACCATTAAAGGATTTGTAGCACGCGCAAAAATTGTTGGCAAAGACACAATACCTATTTTAGAACTCTCTCAGGTAACAATTTTTCCACCCCTTGTTTTTAAAAGCAAGCGTGCAGCAAGAAAATTTGGACGACTTGTAAGATATATTAAAAAAGTTTATCCCTACGCTAAAATAGCCGGTATTAAATATAATGAATACAATACTTTGCTTGTTAATGCTAATAATGATTTAGAAAGAAAAAAATTGATGAAACAAGCCGAAAAAGATTTAAAAGAAGAATTTGAGGGAGAACTAAGAAAATTAACTTTTTCTCAGGGGAAAATACTAATAAAATTAGTTGACAGAGAAACACAAAACACATCTTATAAATTAGTAAAAGAATTTCGTGGAAGAGTTATTGCCGGACTTTGGCAAGGTTTTGCCCGAATTTTTGGATATAATTTAAAAGTTAAATATGACCCAAAAGGAAAAGACCGAGATATTGAACGCATAATTCTAATGATTGAAGCAGGTGCTCTTTAAGCTAAAGCAGATAAAGGCTGGGTTAAAAAAATTATTCTTATTTTCCTCTTCCCGAAATAATAATTAAAACGGTATAGATAAGGATTTTTATATCCATTGCAAGCGACATGTTTTCAATATAAAGGAGGTCATATTTTAGACGTTCAATCATCTCTTCAACATTTTCAGCATAACCGAATTTCACTTGCCCCCAAGAAGTAATTCCGGGTTTAATTTTTAATAGCAAACGATAATGTGGAGCTTTTTCAACAATTTGGTCAATAAAAAATTGTCGTTCCGGTCTGTAACCAACAATTGACATATCACCCTTAAGAACATTATAAAATTGGGGAATTTCATCAAGGCGAACTTTTCGAATAAATTTGCCAAAGCGAGTTATTCTTCCATCAGTTAATGAAGACAATTGAGGTCCATCTTTTTCAGCATCCTGATACATTGAACGAAATTTGTGCATTCTAAATGGTTTACCCTGCAAACCTATTCTTTCATGGGAATAAAATATTGGTCCTTTTGATGTAAATTTCACTCCAATAGCTGTGAATAAATAAAATGGAGTTAGAATAATAAGACAAATGATTGAACCAAAAAAGTCCATTCCTCTTTTTACAGTCTGTTGCCAGGCAGGCATAAGTTCAGGATAAATATGAATTAAAGGAGCATGAAATATTGATGTCATTTTCACAGAACCAAGCAAAATGTCGTGCATATCGGGAATTACTTTTATAACAACATGAGTTTGCTCTAATTCAGTAATTATTTTTCTTATTGAATCATGTTCATTCGGGTCAATTGCGATAATAACTTCCTCGACATTTTTATCTTTTATTATTTTTTGCAAATTCTCGAAACTTCCGAGATGAGGTAAATGTTCTGATAATAAAAAAGTTTTTGAGCTGTTAACATGAACGAAACCAATAAATTTATTTCCGGATGATTTATATTGATTTTCAATTTCGTTGTATATCGAAAAAGCATTACCGTTACTACCAATTATTACAGTATTAAATCCAATTATTTTGTTGTGAATCAAATAAGCAGTTCTTGAAGAAAGAATAAACCTAAAAAGAAATGTAAATGAAAAATGAAGAATAAATAAAACACCTACAGACTGATAATAATCTTTGTATGAAACAACAATATCATCAAGAATAAGAGTAAAGAAAATCACAGTAACACCAAAAATTGAAATTAATAAAGTTTGTCCGAGTTCCTTTAACCTTGATTTCCTGTATATCTTATTATAAGTTCCTGTTACTGCGTAAAGTGTTATCCAAAACAAAGAAACGATTATTAAACCTACGTATAATTTATTATCCGTAAAAATCTCTTGAAAATTGTTTAAGACTTCTGTATTTGAAGTGTATTTTCTGTATATAAAAAACAACCCCCACGCAATTACAGCTGATAAAAAATCAACTATAACATATTTAGCAACCTGAATTTTTTTATTCATTTATTTTATATTTCAGAAATGAACAAGTTTTATATTATCAAAA
>CAYLPA010000107.1:0-3488 GCA_964385385.1 uncultured Saprospiraceae bacterium
TTTTCTCAAACACAACAAAAAAATGAAGTTAGAACTACATTGCCTTCAAGAACATTAAATGATAATGGAACTTCTTATGTTGATGTTGAATATACTTTTAATGGAGTAAATATTTCAGAAATAAAAGTATCAGGAAATACATTTCATTTCTTTAACGTAGAAGGTTTTAGCAAAATGGGAGAAATTGGAAAACCTGCTTTACCTGCTCATGATGATTTTATTGCTGTTCCCGAAAATGCAAGTCCTGTGATTACTATTTTAGATGCAGATTTTAAAGAGTTTTCGGGATATATGGCTCATCCTGCTTTATCACCCGCATTAGATACAGAAGGAAGCCCGGAACCGAAATTTGTTATTGATAAAAAAACTTATAACACTAATAAATATTTTCCCGAAAATCTCAGCGAGATTGTAGAAATTCAAAAATTAAGAGGAACACCAATTGCTATTGTTCAAATCAGGCCGGTTCAATTTAATCCTGTAACAAAAAAAATTAGAGTTTATTCAAAAATAAAATATCGTATCGATTTTATTGGAAACAACAAATCTTTTGAAAAAATAGGAATTGAGAACACTTCTCATTTTACAGATTTCATGAAAGGAATAGTTTTGAATAACAAAAGTATTCCAAGTGGAAAATCTCCTTTAAATTTGGCAGGGGCGGGGCAAAGAAAAGATTATATAATTATAACCAACACTTATTTTTCTGATGCTGCTGACACACTTGCTAAGTGGAAAAGGCAGATGGGCTATAGTGTCGAAATTATTGCAAAAGCAAGCTGGACTGCTTCTCAGGTAAAAGATTCAATTCATAATCGTTATCATAATTGGTTGCCACATCCCGATTATTTCGTTATTCTTGGCGACCATACTGATGTTCCTGCCGACGAATTTCAAACAGGAAATCCACCGACTATGTATGGAACCGATTTGTATTTTGCTTGCATGGATGGCTCTTCCGATTATTATCCAGATATGGCTCACGGCAGAATTTCAATTGCATCTGTAATACAAGCAATTGCTGTTGTTCAAAAGATTGTTAATTATGAACGTTATCCTTATGCCGATACCAGCTTTTATAACAATGGTCTTAATTGTGCTCAATATCAAGATAACGACACCAATAGTTTTGCTGACAGACGATTTTGTCATACAAGCGAAAATGTTAGGGATTATTTGACTGCAAAAAATTATAATGTTCAAAGGGTTTATTATGCTAATAATACAGTTACTCCGCAGTTTTATAATAATGGATATTATTCTCCTGATAGTTTGCCAATTCCATCAGTGCTTTTAAAATCCAATGGTTTTCAATGGAATGGAGGACAAACAGAAATTGTAAATGCAATAAACGAAGGTAAATTTTATGTATTACATCGCGACCATGGTTATGTTGGAGGTTCAGGATGGGCTCATCCTTATTTTACAAAAAATTCTCTTAATTTATTATCAAATGGAAACAAATTGCCTGTTGTTTTCAGTGTGAATTGCCATACCGGTGAATTTACTTTAAGCGAGTGTTTTGCTGAAAGATTTCTTAGACTTGGCAATGGTGGAACTGTTGGTGTTTTTGCTGCTTCTCATGCAAGCTACAGCGGATATAATGATGGTTTAACTATTGGCTTTTTTGATGCTATCTGGTCAAATCCCGGTATGATTCCTAATTTTGGTTCAGGTGGAGTGAATAATCCTAATGTTTCTTCTCATCAAGATATTTTAACAATGGGTGATGTTCTAAATCATGGTTTGCTTCGAATGCGACAAACGTGGAGTGGGAGCGGAAATGGACACAGGCATCAGCATCGACTTTTCCAATATTTTGGCGACCCTGCAATGAAAATATTTACTACTTTACCTATTCCTATTCTTGCAAATCATCCCGACACTTTGATTGTTGGTTCTACTTCTTTGCTTGTTACAAACTCTACTTGTCCTAATGCTCTTGCAACAATTTATTACGATGGAGTTTTGTTTGCTAAAGCTCAATTAGTAAATGGGATAGCATTATTGAATTTCAATCCTTTAAATGATACAAGTTTAACTACAACTTTAACACTCTCAAAAGAAAATTTTAGACCATACATTGCTGAAATAGTTATTGCAAACTATGGCAATCCTCTTAATGATGAGCCATGTGATGCAATAGAATTAAGTGTAAATAAATATTGTAATCCTTATCTTTCTGACAATAACGGAGCAACTTCAACAAGCGGAATTGCTATACCTGTTTGTGGAAATTATAATGGTGCAGATGTTTGGTTTATGGCAGTTGTGCCACAAAGCGGAATGATAACTATAGAATCCGATACTGCTTTAGCAGGTTTTAATGATGGAGCTATGGCTGTTTACTCAGGAACTTGTTCATCGCTTACTTTTATCGAATGTGATGATAATGATGGTCTTGGAAATATGCCTAAAATTGAACTTACAAATAAAATCCCGGGAGATACTTTATTTATTCGTTTCTGGCAAAATGGAGGCACTCAAACAGGTAGTTTTAATATTTGTGCTTATGAACCGGATACCCTGCCTTATGCTGATTTGCCATATTTTACAGGCTTTGAAAATGGTTTTGACCAATATTGGTTTACTCATAGTGCCGATTCAAACGGACGTATCATAATCGATACTAATTGTGTTCCATATAATGGTAATGCAAATCTTATGATGGATGTTGTTAATGCGGGAAACTATTGTAAAAATGAATCATGGCTGCGTTTAAATCTTGATGGGAAAAGCAATGTAAAACTAAAATTCTGGTGGAGAGAATTCGGTGATGAAAATCATAGTAATGATGGTATTTTCTTTTCTAACGATGGTGGAAATAATTTTGTGAAAGTTGTTGATATGTATGGAAGTTGGAATGATTGGACTCAATACATTATTGATGTTGATAGATTATCTCAGGAACATGGATTAACTTTTACGAATGTATTTGTTATCAAATTCCAACAATATGATAATTGGTATATGATATGCAATAATCCCGGTGGTGGCGATGGTTTTGCTTTTGATGATATAAGTGTTTATGTTGACAGTTCAAATTTGAGCTATGCTTCTTTGCCATACAATACCGGTTTTGAAAATGGATTTGATAATTATTGGACTCACGAAAGTTCTACTAAACATGGAAGAACAGTTATTACAAGCACTAAAATTCCTCATAGCGGAAATAAACATTTAACTATGGATGTTGCAACAGGTGGAAATTATACTATTAACAGGGCTTATTTACATTTGAATTTACTTGGAGAAAGCAATGTACAATTTAATTTTTGGTGGAAGGATTTTGGTGATGAAAATCATAATGAAGACGGCATTTATTTTTCAGATGATGGAGGAAATAGCTTTCTTAAAGTCTTTACTCTACAAGATACAAGCCACTTCTGGATGCAAAAGAATCTTAATGTTGATAATTTATCTCAAACTTATAATTTGAACCTAACCAACAATTTTGTTATCAAAATTCAACAATATGACAATTATTC
>CAYLPA010000107.1:3588-6785 GCA_964385385.1 uncultured Saprospiraceae bacterium
GTGAAATTCAAACCCTTATCAAATCATAATTATTCAGGAAATATTATCGTTACAAGCAATGCCAACAACCTTTCAATTCCAATTAGTGGTATTGGCTATCCTTCTTCTATCGAAGAAATGTTTTCAGCTAATTTGTTAACAGTTTTTCCTAATCCTACTAAAGATAACGTTACTTTTATTTTTGATAAATTTTTGACAAATGATGTAAAAATTAATTTCTATAATGTTCTTGGAATTCAAGTAAAGAGTTGTTTTTTTAATAATTCTAAAAAAATAATTATCAGTTTAAACGATTTGAATAATGGAATATATTTTTATTCTGTTGAGAAATATGATATACAATATTTTAAAGGCAAGATCACTGTTTTTAAATAAGATTGTTTAGAATAAAAAAAGTAATATATTATATTTTTCAACATAAAATATTTATATATTTGCCACCGCAAAAAAAAACATATAAAATTTAAAATAAATGGAAAAAAATATAGCCCTTATAGGAGCAGGAAATTGGGGAAAAAATCATTTAAGAAACCTTAATAATATTGGAGTTCTTCATTCTGTTTTTGAGCCATCCCAACAAATTCTTGAACAGAGAAAAATTGATTTTCCTGAAGTATTATTCGTTGATGATGAAAAAAACATAGTTGATAATCCTGATATAAAAGCTGTTGTTATTGCAGCTCCTGCAGAATTGCATTATAAATTAGCAAAAAAATATCTTCTTGCCGGAAAAGATGTTTTGGTTGAAAAACCATTGGCACTTAAAGTTGAAGAAGGAGAGGAGATAGTTAAAATTGCAAAAGAGAACAAACGTGTTTTAATGGTTGGTCATATTTTACAATTTCATTCTGCTGTAATAAAATTAAAAGAATTAATTGATAGTGGAGAGCTTGGTCATATCAGATACATCTATTCAAATCGTTTAAATATTGGAAAATTAAGAACAGAGGAGAATGTTTTATGGAGTTTTGCACCTCACGATATTTCATTAATTATTATGCTTATGAATGGTGAAGAACCATTGAAAGTTGATGCTTTTGGAGGTTCTTATTTAAATAAAAACATATTTGATACTACAATAACTAATTTGGAATTTGCAAATGGTGTCAAAGGTCATATATTCGTTAGCTGGTTACACCCTTTTAAAGAGCAAAAACTTATTGTTGTAGGTTCTGAAAAAATGGCTGTTTTTGATGATGTTAGCAAAGAAAAACTTGTTCTTTATCCACATAAAATAAAATGGGAAAAAGGAAAAGTTCCTGTTGCTCAAAAAGCAGATTTTATTCCTGTTGAATATGAAACAAAACAACCATTGGAAGAAGAATTGCTTCATTTTATTAATTGTGTTGAAAGCAGGGAAACTCCTAAAACAGATGGTGTTGAAGGATTAAGAGTTTTAAAAATATTAGAATTAGCTCAAAATAAATTATAAAATATAAATTATGGATAAAAAATATTTCGTTCACGAAAGCTCTTATGTTGATGATAATGTTGAGATCGGAGAAGGAACAAAAGTTTGGCATTTTTCACATATACAAAAAGGAACTAAAATAGGAAAAAATTGTGTATTTGGTCAGAATGTTAATGTTGGAAACAATGTTAGAATTGCAAACAATGTTAAAGTTCAAAATAATGTTTCAATTTACGAAGGTGTTGAATTGGAAGATTATGTTTTTTGCGGACCTTCAATGGTTTTCACAAATGTTCTTGATCCGAGAAGTGAATTCCCGCAAAGTGGTTCAGAATTTTATCATAAAACATTAGTTAAGAAAAGTACTTCCTTAGGTGCAAATTCAACAATAGTTTGTGGAAATACATTAGGGAAATATGCTTTTGTCGGAGCCGGAAGTGTTGTAACAAAAGATATTCCTGACTACGGAATGGTAGTAGGTGTTCCTGCAAAATTAGTTGCATGGATGTGTGAATGCGGAGAAAAACTTTCTCTTACTACAAACCCGGATTCTGATGAAACTGATGTTTGTAAAAGATGCGGCAGAAAATATAAAAAGATAGGAAATAAAGTTGAAAAATTTAAATAATTTCAAAATATAATAATTAAATAATAAAAAACATGCAATTTATTGATTTAAAAGCACAACAAGATAGAATTATTGATAAAATTAATTCTAATATAGCAAAGGTTCTTGAACATGGAAAATATATTCTCGGACCTGAAGTTAAAGAACTTGAAGCAAAATTAGCAGATTATGCAGGTGTTAAACATGCTGTTGGTGTTGCCAGTGGTACAGATGCTTTGCTAATGCCTTTAATGGCTTATGACGTTAAACCCGGCGATGCAATTTTCACTCTTTCTTTTACTTTTATTGCTACAGCCGAAGTTGTAAAACTTCTTGGTGCAACTCCTATTTTGGTTGATATCGAACCTGACACATTTAATGTTGACACAAAGAAACTTGAAGAAGCAATTATTAAAGTCAAAAATGAAGGTAAACTAAATCCTAAAGGAATTATTCCTGTTGATCTTTTTGGCCAAACTGCTGACTATGACGAAATAAATGCTATTGCAAAAAAATATGGACTTTTTGTTTTAGAAGATGGTGCTCAAAGTTTTGGAGCTTCATATAAGGGCAAAAAATCTTGTTCTCTTGCTGATGTTGCTGCTACTAGTTTTTTCCCAGCTAAGCCTCTAGGAACTTATGGTGATGGTGGAATGTGCTTTACTGATGATGAAGAATTGTATAATAAAATTACATCAATTCGCGTACACGGAAAAGGTACACATAAATATGACAACGTTAGAGTTGGAATCAATGGTCGTATCGATACTTTACAGTCTGCAATTTTATTAGCAAAATTTGATATTTTTGACGAAGAAGTTAATTTAAGGCAGCAAGTTGCTAAAAGATATAATGAGGGATTGAAAGATTTCGCTATAACTCCATTTGTTAAAGAACATAATATTTCTGCATGGGCTCAATATTCAATTCTTCATCCTGAGAGAGAAGAAATAATTGCCCATCTAAAAGAATGTGGTATTCCTACAGCAATTTATTATCCTAAACCACTTCATTTACAAGAAGCATTTAAGAATTTAGGTTATAAATTAGGTGATTTTCCTGTAAGTGAAAAAATGTCTAATGAGATTTTCAGCTTGCCATTTTATCCTTATTTGAAAAATGATACTCAGGATGAAATTATCAAATCTGTTTTAAGCTTTAAGAAATAGATTGAATAGT
>CAYLPA010000107.1:6885-8729 GCA_964385385.1 uncultured Saprospiraceae bacterium
ACTCAGGATGAAATTATCAAATCTGTTTTAAGCTTTAAGAAATAGATTGAATAGTCTTTAAGGCTAAGGCTAAGGCTAAGGCTAAGGAAAGAATTTATTTTTTTCTTAGCCTTTTTAGTTTAACTAAGTTTCTGCTTTTTGCCCAACCATAGATAAAATCTTTTATTTCCTGGACACGTAGTTCAGGATTTTCTTTACCGTTTCTAACTCCTACAATTGAATTTTTTGAAAGAATGTGATTTAAAATTCCCGAATTATAAAATAGGGGAGAATCATTCTCATCTTTAAAACCGGGATTAAGCCAGTGAATGAATAGAAAAAAATTGTTTTTCGAAAAATATGATAAGGTTTTTTTAACTCCTAAAACATACTGCATGGAGCATAAAACAATTCTTGGTTTGTTGTTGCTAATAATTGATTCCACTGACATGTGTCGTTTCTGAGGTGAACGACTTAACAGAAAGACTTCAACATATTCGGTTTCGTTAAAATATAATCGACGAAGATTTTTGCCTGTTCTGACAGATTTGCAAAATAATGTATCCCATGTGAAAGTTTTTCCTGATTTGCTTTTTCCGAGTATTCCAATTAATAAATTATCATTCATGGTAAGAAAGTTTTAATTTTCCCTACTAAAACATGAAACGAAGCATTTTAATTTGAGCTATGTTTAGTAAGCTTTGTATATTTAAGAAAATAAATTTAAATTCTTATTAATAATCTAAATCACTATAATTACTAGAAAAATATTCAGTTTCATTATCTTCATGGTTTTCATCTTCAAAACCACTTAATTCAGCTATCTTATTTCCAAATAATTTTTTTTCGCGGTATTCAAATAATTTTTGTTGGAAAATTTTAATTAGAATTAAAATAATTAAAATAATTGCTAATATGCTGATAATAAAAATAACTGCCATTACACCATCGTTTGCATTTCCCGTACCAGCGTATGCTTTTTTGATAAATAATAAGAATAAAACGGCTAAAGTTTTCATTTTTGTTATTTAATAAATATTAAAAAAGAGTCCAAGTGAACCTCCGAAAGCAATAGGATGATCATTCATGAAATCTTTATGGGTTTGACTGAAATAATATCTTCCATAAGGTTCAATTTCCAAACAAACATAGTCTGAGAAATTTATTCTTAACCCAAGGCTGAAAGTTGAATTACCAATTAAATTGTTAAAATTTGTTGAAGTCCATAATGATGCTGATTCCTCTTCAATTCCATTTTGATAGGTTGTTGTTTCTTTATAATCCAGAAGAAACTCGGGCATTATTCCTATT
The DNA here is from genome assembly GCA_964385385.1 of uncultured Saprospiraceae bacterium. Lineage (GTDB taxonomy): Bacteria > Bacteroidota > Bacteroidia > Bacteroidales > CAYLPA01 > CAYLPA01. The sequence goes on from CAYLPA010000107.1 coordinate 8,176, forward strand.
GAAGTAAAAAACTTATAATTACTGCTGCGACTAATATTAATGCACAAACTCAAAGGAATTCCAAGATAAGAAACATTCCAATTAACTTTCTCGGGTAATATTATATTTGGGTCAACATTGATATTTGAGAAATCATAATCAATTCTGAAATTTTTTGCAGAATATTGTACTCCTAATCGGAATTCAATCCAGTAATTGTAACAATATCCGCCATAAACTCCTAAAGAATAATCAAATTCCTGTTGAATTTCATGTTTGCTACCTTCTCCGTAAAAATCTAATTCGTAAAGATAAAAGTCAGGTCCGAATTTTGCTCCCAAATAATACCATTCATATTTAGGGTAACCTCCATATTGTGCATTTGCACTTGCTGCAAAACCAATTATTATAATTATTAAAATAAGTTTTCTTATCATTTTGTAAAATATTAGCCCAAAAATAAATAAATATTAGTGATAATCAAAGTTTTTTTTAAATTTTTTTAAAAAACAGTAGTACGCAAACTGTTTGCAAAATAAAAAAATATATTCTTTCAGCATGTATTTTTATTAATA
>CAYLPA010000108.1:0-8684 GCA_964385385.1 uncultured Saprospiraceae bacterium
AAATTAATCAATGAATTACTTAAAAAATAGCAACCATGTTTTTTCAATTAGACCGTTTTTTTAAATTTTAAAAAAAACCTAAGATATTTGGGAACTAATTAATTATGTTGTATAATTGTAAAATTATAACTTATCTAAATAAACAGATAATTTGAAAATTTTCTCTTGGCTTAAATAAGCAAGTATTTATATGTTTAATTTATATTAACAAAAACCTAATTATTATGAAAAAAATAATTTTTTTAAGTACAATTCTTTTAGTTAGCACCTTAAGCATTTCAACTTCAAGCTGTAGTAAAAAAGGATGCACTGAACGTGATGCTGTAAATTTTGATTCTAAAGCAGAAAAAAACGATGATAGTTGTATTTTTCCGGCTGAAAAATTAGTTGGACAATGGAATGTATCAGAAACTGAATCTAATAATACAGTAGATTATTCTGTTACTATAACAAAAAAAAGCGCATCTGTTATTACTGTTTCTGCAACAAGGGTTAACCCTCCTGTATATTTTATGAATAATTTAGACATAACAATTGATTGGGATGCACAAACATTAGAAACACCCGGAACAACAATTGATGGAACAATTAAAAATGAAAATGATTTTGAAATTAATTATTTGTTTGGAGCAGGTTCAAGTGTTTACAGTGTAGTGCAACATTATACACGATAAAACAGATTAAATAAGTTTATTATATTTAAAAATCCTTAAGCTGTATAACATTATACAGCTTAAGGATTTTTGTATTCTTACTGTAAACAATTATTGAACTTAAAAATCGATTTATAATTCGCATTTTTTCGCATAAAAAAATAATGCTATTATCAAACCTCAATTATTTATCTTTGCAAATTATTACCTAATATATAACTTCGTATATGAAACCTACAATAAGATATTTTTTTATTATACTTTTCGTTTTTTCTATTAATCTACTTTTTGCAAGAGAAGTAACAATTAGTCAGGCAAGGCAGCTAGCAAAAAATGTATATTTTGAAAAAGCAAATCAATATTTCACAATTGATTATACTGACATAAAATTTAGTGAAGAATTTACAATAAGCCAGAATTCAAAAGCACTTTATTATATTTTCAATGTTAAAAACGACAAAGGATTCGTGATAGTTGCAGGAGACGATTATGTTCATCCAGTCATAGGATATTCTTTTAGCGGAAAATATAAATCATCAAATCAATCACCTTCCTTTATAAACTGGATGGATAACTATAAAAATCAAATTATTTTTATTCAAGAAAATAAAGTTCCAAACACTACTGAAATTCAAGAAGCATGGCAAAAATATAGTGCTTCCACAAAAACAAAATTCATCTCACCAATGTCAAGTGTAGCTCCTCTAACGACAAGCATTTGGAGTCAGGGTTGTCTTTTCAACGATTCCTGTCCTGTTGATTCTTCAGGTCCTTGCAATCATGTTGTTACAGGTTGTGTTGCTACTGCTTTAGCACAAGTTATTAATTATTATAATTATCCCCAAAACGGTTCAGGTTCTCATACATATTTATCAAATTACGGAACACTAACTGCAAATTTTGGAAACACAACATATAATTGGGCAAATATGGCTGACACATTAAATTCATCAAGCACTGCGGCTCAAGTAGCATCTGTTGCACAACTTATAAGTCAATGTGGAATTGGAGTTGAAATGAGTTATAGTCCCGGTGGTTCGGGAGCTTATTCAATCAATGCCCTTAATGCAATTGTTCATCATTTTAATTTTTCCAAAGATATTGAAATGGTCAGCCGAATAAATTATCCCGATTCAGTTTGGAATCAAATTTTGAGGAATGAACTTAATCAAAATAGAGTGATGTATTATGATGGTTCCGGTTCCGGAGGTCATGCATTTGTTTGTGACGGTTATCAAAACGATGACTATTTTCATTTTAACTGGGGATGGAATGGGAGTCATAACGGCTATTTCTATGTTACAAATCTCAATCCCGCAGGAATGAATTTCTCAAATTATCAATCAGCAATAATCGGAATTGAACCTGATTCAATTTCCCCATGCACAGGTTCAGATACCCTAACAACTCCATACGGAAATATTAATGATGGAAGTATAGGTTTTAATTACAATAATAATTCCGATTGCAGATATTTAATTCAACCCACAGGTGGAGTTTCAATCTCTTTAGATTTTTATACTTTCGATTTGCATAATAGCGACACTGTTTATGTTTATGACGGTAGCACAACATCAGCAACTTTATTAGGTTCTTTCACTGGAACATCTTTACCACCTACGCAAATCTCATCAGGCGGAAATATGTTAGTGCGTTTTGTTTCTGACAATACCAACAATTCTCAGGGCTGGTCAGCAAGCTATAAAACAAATTATTGTGCCGGAACAAAAATGTTAGCTAATCCAACTGCCATTATTAACGATGGAAGTGGGAATTATAATTATAATGACCTTTCTGATTGCAAATGGTTAATTCAACCTGCCGGAGCAAACTACGTAACATTAATTTTCAATTCTTTTCATACCGAAGCCGGTTTTGATTATGTAAAAGTTTACGATGGTTCTACAACTTCTTCTACCTTACTTGGAAATTTTGATGGCACAAATTTGCCTCCTACTTTAACTTCAAGCAGTGGTAGTATGTTAATACATTTTACTTCCGATGGCGGCGTTACCGATGATGGCTGGTCAGCAACTTATACAGCTTGTTTTCCAAAACCTGTTATTGATACTGGTCAATCTACAACAATCTGCCAGGGAGATACTTTTGTGCTAAGCGTCCCAAATAATTTTTCAAATTATCAATGGTTAAACAATGGTGTTATTATCCCAAATGCTACAGATTCTTTTTATTCTCCATCACAAAGTGGAAATTATTCTGTGATTGTTGCAAGCACATTTTGTCCTGTTGATACATCAAAAGAAGCAATTGTAAATATTAATCCAAAGCCTTTTGTTCATATTGGAACCGATACAGTAGTTTGTGTTAATCACACATTGGTTTTAGATGCCGGCAGCGGATTTTCATCATACTTATGGTCTGACAATTCCTTTTCTCAAACATTAATAATTGATTCAACAGGAGTTGGAGTCGGTGTAGGAACTTATTTTGTTATTGTAAGTGATTCAAACGGCTGCTTTAGTTCCGATTCAATTAATATTGCTTTTGACCCATGTACAGGATTTGAAAATCCTATTGAAAATCAAAACATAAAAATATTTCCCAATCCTTCAAAAGGGAAATTTGAAGTTTTTACTTCTGATAATTCTTTAATCAAAAATATTTCTGCTAGAGTTTACAATATTCAGGGACAAAAGATTTTTGAAGAAAATTATAAAGAGCAATCCAAATTTACAATAGATATTTCCAATCATTCTCAGGGGATTTATTTTCTGCATCTAAATAATGAATTTTGGCAGAAGAAAATTAAAATCATTTTGCAGTAAATTATTCAAAAGAAATCTTAAAACTAAATTCAACTTGTTTAACCAACACTGAATTATATTTGTTAGGCTAATCTTCAATTAAATTATTCAATTACAATCTTTTTGCTAATTATACCTTGAGTACTTATTAATTGCAAGTTATAAACTCCTTTTGCATTTTTGCTTAAATTAATAGTCTTTTTATAAACTCCGAAAAATTTATCTAAATGTTCTTCGTAAATAATCTGCCCAATTACATTAAATAATTTTATCTCCAAATTTTCCGGTTGTGTAATTTCCATTTCTATTACAAATTCACCGGTATTTGGGTTGGGGTAGATATTAAGGTTGGAAATGAAGTCAAGTTCGTTTATTCCACTAACATCATCCACAAAAACACTGTTTAAATTATCACATCCATGATTATCTGTTACAGTAACATTATAAGTACCTGTACAAAGACCAGTACAATTAAAAGTAGTGCAACCATTTGACCATTGATAAGTGTATGGGAATGTACCACCATTTACATTAACTGTTGCTGTCCCATTGCAGGAACCCGAATCAGGTGTTGCGCTTGTAGTTGAAGTTGGATTATCTCCAGTCTGATATTCTGTTGTTGTGTTAGGTATAACACAATTAGGATAAACTCCCCATGAATAAGTTGTTACTTGACGTGAACGAGAGCAATTATTCCAAGCACTCCAAGGACCATGAAGGGTATTTGGTAGTGTTCCACAACACTGATATTCAGTAGTGGTAGAGTAAGTTCCATTGCCTGTGCAAGTATATACACTACGAGATTTTATATTATTGTTACAAGAACTCCAAGCTGAAGGAGGAGGAGGATTATTACATGCCTGTGTCTGTGTAGTAGTATTTGGTATAACACAATTAGGGTAAGTACCCCATGAATAAGTGGTTACTTGATGTGATTGAGAGCAATCATTACAAGCACTCCAAGGACCATAAAGGGTATTTGGTAGTGTACCACAACACTCGTATTGTGTCGTGGTATTTGATGTAATACAATTAGGATAAGAACCAGGACTATTTACTGTATAAGTTGTTACTTGACGTGAACGAGAGTTATTACTACAATTAGTCCAAGAACCGTAAGTTGTAGCTGGTGCTGAACCACAACACTCGTATTGTGTTGTAGTATTTGATGTATAACATGGAGAGTTAGCTGACCAAGTATAAGTTGTTACTGGACGTGAACGATAATTATTACTACAATTACTCCAATTTCCGGTATTATTTGGTGGTGGTGTAGTTGGTGTACCTGTTACTGACAAATCATCCAAATAAACTCCTGTTTTATTGCTTGATAGTACATTTGAAATAAATTCAAATTTCCAACTGTAAGAATAAATACCACTACCTGTAATTGAATATGTTTTATACAACCAACCACCAGAATTACCTGAATATTGATTAGGACTTAGAACCCATGAAGCTCCATTTATGGTGTAATAACGTTTAACCACATCATTACTATATGTATCATAGCGTATGTAAAAATTAAATGCAATGCCAGTATAACAGCTAATACTAATATCATTATATTTAGAAACATAAGCACACATATTATTATAATATTCGCCAGTAGTACAAGAAGAACACATATATTGCGACTGAATATTAGTTCCATTGGCTGCACACCAAATACTCCAAGAACCATTATGAGGGCAACAACTTACATCACCCCAGTAAACATCTTTAGAACATGTAGCATCTGCCGGATAAGCTGAACTTGGGACATATGATGTTTCCCATCCTTCACTCCAAATCGTTGCTTTAGAACCTTTGTTTTCTGCTATTTGCACTTTATTCTTGCCATATGATTCTAAGTATTTAAAATTTACACCATTCACACTTAGTATGTCAATGTCAATTTGAGGTAAATATGCATTTACATTATCATGAATATAGTAAGGCACATTAATATTCATATTTAACAATAATGATTTACTTAATGAAGTTATTTCGATTTTTAAAAAATGAAAGTTTGACTTATAAATTTCATTTTGAGGATCATCTTTCTCTTTTATCCGTGTGTTATATTCCAAAATTGCAGCTTCATCAGCAAAGACAGGTGTAAGAACATAATCTTTCTCGCCGTAACTTCTCTCCCACGCTGTTCCATTTAAAACAAAAACTTCACCGTTAGCTTTCAGGAACGGAATTTTCTGATTTTCTAAAAACTGTTTATAATCATCTTCAAAGTTACTTTCTTGTTGAGTAATTTTTTTTTGATTTCCATTTTCTAATAATTTCCCTTGATAGGATATTTTCTGAGGGATTTCTTGTGCAAATACTCCAAAGAAAATTAACAGTCCTAACACTGTAATAATAAATTTCTTCATAATAAATAATGTTTTGGTTTGCCCCAGTCCCAAAAGCAGTTTATAAATAAGCTCCAATAAAAAAAGCGTGGAACTATAACTTTATCCATTATCGAGGTACTGGTATACCTAAGACTACAAACAAGTTTAGCCCACGCTTAGCGTGAGCGTTCACTTATTATTCTTGTAGTCTTTAAAAATTACCAGTTTTCGATAACTAGAATAAAAGCTAACGCTTTATATTTTTTTTATATTCAATTCGCTATGTCATGTTTTTTAATTATTTTCACAAATATAATATAAATATTTTATATATCCAAGCTTTTTTACAAAAAAAAATTTTGTTATTTATTATTCTTCAACTAATTGAGCATGTAAAAAAACAAGTTCAATTGCTCAGTATAGTTAGAAATTGAGCAAATAAATAAAGCGTTTTGGGTTTTAGTTGCATCTGATTTATATCTATACTAAAACAGGGTAAATTATTGTTTTTTATGTCCCGATAGGGACTATATGTTTATAGAAAATATAATCGCAATGAAATTCAAGTCCCGTTAGGGACGATATATTATTGAATGTCTCTTAAAATATACCGCTCATCATAATCAATATTAAATCTGTTTAACAATTCAATATATTCTTCTCTGAATGTCTTCTTTTTATGGTGTTGTTCCTGATTTAGTATATATTTTACCACCTTATCTATATGAGAGTGGGAATAAGAAAAAGCTCCATAGCTCTCCTGCCAAGAAAATTTTCCCTTAATTAATCCTTTTTTGTTAATCCAACCAGATGACGAACCTTTAATGTCTTGTAATAAATCCGGTATTAACTGATGTGGTTTATAACCTATGAAAACATGAATATGATTAGGCATTCCATTAATTGCAATTAATTTATGTTTATTGTTTTGTACTATTCCTGTGATGTATTTGTAAAGTTCATCTTTCCATGTAGGTTGAATCAATGACAATCTGTTTTGGACTGCAAATACAAATTGAATATACATTTGTGTGTATGTATTAGCCATTATTTTAATATTGCGTCCCTATCGGGACTTAATTGTTTTTTATCTCTTTTACTATAAATATTTTGTCCCTAACGGGACAATAAAAAAATCAAAAGCATAAATTTATTTTTATTGACAAATCCTTTCAGTCTGGATGGATTTGCTCATTTTGATTTATAATTGCATCTAAAATTCTATTAAAATATAAATTTATTTTTTCACAATAATATCGGTCGATGTAATAACATTACTTTTATGCAAAGCCCTGTCAACAATGTAGGCTTCAAAAGCAATTGTGTCGTATTGGGATATGGGATTATTAAAAAACAACTCAATTTCTATTTCACCTTTAATTGCTTTGTTAACAAGGTCGGAAGCAATAATTGGAATTCTTGAATTGTTAGTGAAAGGAAGGTCAATTTCGGTTAAAACACCATTTTGCCTTTCTAAATATTTGATAAAAAAATTGTAATAATATTCACTGTCAGGATCAAATGGAGAAAAAGTATCTCCCTGAGCTAAACCAATATCTCCATCTCCATCAGTAAAACTTATTGTTAAAATTCCTTTTTCGTCAACATTATATTCATTTTGTATCTTTGCAAAACTTAAAAATTCGATGTGAGGAATGTCGGGATATGTTTCTTCTTTGCTACAAGAAAACAAAAAAGAAATTATCATTGTTAGAACAAGAAACTTTATTTTTGACATGATTTTCATCAAATTCTTTTATTTCGGTTTAATGCTATAAAATTATAAAAAAAAATTACAATTGAAATCTTCATTACAAACTATTAAAAATAAAATTTTTGAAATTGATTCAATTAAAAGTTTTAACGAACTTGCTTTAGAAATATTTTTCTATCAAAACAAAAACAATTCTTTATACCAAAAATTTGTAGAGCAACTTTCAATAAAGCCTAAATCAATTACTCATTTTGAACAAATTCCTTTTTTGCCTGTTGAATTTTTTAAAAGTCATAAAATTATAATCGGAAAATCTAATTATGAAATTACATTTTTAAGCAGCGGAACAAATAATAATCAACGTAGCTATCATTATATCTCTGACTTAAATATTTACGAAAAAAGTTTTACTTCTGCTTTTAATTATTTTTATGGAAACGTTGAAGACTATGTAATTTTAGCTCTTTTGCCAAACTATTTAGAACAGAAAAATTCTTCTCTTGTTTATATGGTTAGCAATCTTATTAAAAATTCAAAACACAAAGAAAGCGGATTTTATCTTAAAGATATTAATGCCCTAGCAGGACAATTAAAAGACTTAAACAAAAACAACAGAAAAGTTCTTTTGCTTGGAGTTTCCTACGCTTTGCTTGATTTGGCTGAAAATTTTGAATTTGAAATTCCAAACACAATAATAATGGAAACCGGTGGCATGAAAGGCAGAAGAGAAGAATTAACCCGTGAGAAACTTCATGAAATATTAAAGAAGAACTTTGGCGTTAGAAATATTCATTCAGAATATGGAATGACCGAATTATTATCTCAGGCATATTCAAAAGGTGAAGGAAAATTTTTCTGTCCCCCATGGATGAAAATATTAATCAGAGATATTAATGACCCACTAAGTTTGGTTAAAAACAAAAAAACAGGTGGAATAAATATTATTGACTTTGCAAACATAAACTCCTGTTCGTTTATTGCCACTCAGGATTTAGGAAGGATTAATGATGACGGTTCTTTTGAAGTTATGGGTAGATTCGACAACAGTGATATTCGGGGATGTAGTTTGATGATTGAATAATTATATTATTACCCCTTTCTATCAAGCTTGAGTTTGTATCAATGGTTATATTATTTTCAAACGTTTTTTTACATTATTGTTAAATTGGGTTTAATTGAAATAAACTGGTTGCTAAAATAGGGGTTTATGTATTGTTATAAA
>CAYLPA010000109.1:0-1670 GCA_964385385.1 uncultured Saprospiraceae bacterium
TGGCTAATAATCTTGATAAAACTGTTTATAATGTTTGCAATATTGAAGCTATTTTTCTTTCCAAATTTTTTAAATACAAAATTTTCTTCTGACGAGAAAAAAAGCAATTATATAATTAACACAATTACTAACCAAAAATCTGAATAATGAATGGAATTGACTTTGCATTAGTTGATTGGTCGAGAGCAATGTTCGCCCTAACGGCTATCTATCACTGGCTTTTTGTTCCTCTCACCCTTGGTTTGTCGTTTATTGTGGCATTTATGCACACGGTTTACTATAAAACAGGAAAGCAGGAATGGAAAAACATGACTAAGTTTTGGATGAAACTTTTTGGAATAAACTTCGCAATCGGAGTTGCAACAGGTATAATTCTTGAATTTGAATTTGGCACTAACTGGTCAAACTATTCGTGGTTTATGGGTGATATTTTTGGTGCTCCTTTAGCCATTGAAGGAATTATGGCTTTCTTTCTTGAGTCAACATTTATTGCAGTAATGTTTTTTGGGTGGAACAGAGTCAGCAAAAAATTTCACATGATTTCTTCTTGGTTAGTTGCTATTGGTTCCAATATTTCAGCACTATGGATTTTGGTTGCTAATGCATGGATGCAAAATCCGGTGGGAATGCATTTTAATCCCGACACAGCAAGAAACGAAATGGCTAATTTTTGGGAAGTTTTGTTTTCACCAACAGCAATTAATAAATTCCTGCATGTTATTTCAAATTCTTATGTGATAGGTTCATTGTTTGTAATTGGAGTTAGTGCCTGGTTTTTATTAAAAAAACGACACATTATTTTTGCTAAAAAAAGTATTTTAATTGCTGCTGTTTTTGGTTTGTTATCTTCATTATCTCTTGTGTTTACCGGCGATAGTTCTGCTTATGATGTTGCACAAACACAACCTATGAAATTAGCAGCTATGGAAGGTTTATACAATGGCGAAGAAGATGCAGGACTCGTTGTTGTTGGAATAACAAAACCTAACTATAAAATTGGTAGCGATGAAGATGAATATATTTACGCACTTAAAATCCCAAAACTTTTGTCTTATCTGAGTTACAGAAATTTCAACACTTTTGTCCCCGGAATAAATAATTTGATTTACGGAAGTGAAAAATATGGCATCAGGTCAACAGAAGAAAGGATGGAAAAAGGGAAGATTGCTATTAGTTCTTTAGCAAAATATAAAAAAGCTAAAGAAGCCAACGATAGTTTAACTGCTGCCGAAAACTTAAAACTTATTGAAGATAATTATAAAGATTTTGGATACGGATTTTTGCCAAATAAAGAAAGTTCTATTCCGAATGTGGGGATAACTTTCTACAGCTTTCATGTGATGGTTGGATTAGGTTTTTATTTCATTTTGTTCTTTTCTCTTGTCCTTTTCTTTACTATAAAAAACAAAATCACAGAAAGAAAATGGTTTCTTAGATTGGCAATGTGGTCGATAGCATTGGGATATATCGCTTCGGAATTAGGATGGGTTGTTTCTGAAGTAGGACGACAACCATGGACTATACAGGATATTTTGCCTACATGGATGTCAACTTCACATCTTAATACGGGAACTGTTGTTCTTACATTCTGGCTGTTTGCAGGATTGTTTACTATTCTGCTGATTGCCGAAATAAAAATAATGTTACATCAAATCAAATTAGGACCTAAA
>CAYLPA010000109.1:1770-5707 GCA_964385385.1 uncultured Saprospiraceae bacterium
AAGAAAGGAGTTAATTATGTTTGAAAATTTATCATATCTCGCATTACAACAATATTGGTGGATAATTATTTCACTATTGGGTTCACTGTTGGTTTTTATGATGTTTGTTCAGGGTGGACAAACACTAATTAGTCAGGTAGGAAAAACTAAGCTTGAACGTTCGCTGTTGGTAAATACCATTGGAAGAAAATGGGAAATTACATTTACTATTCTTGTAACTTTCGGAGGAGCCTTTTTTGCTTCATTCCCTTTGTTTTATTCAACAAGTTTCGGAGGAGCATACTGGGTTTGGATGATATTATTATTTAGCTTTATTATTCAAGCTGTATCTTATGAGTATCGTACAAAGGCTAATAATTTTTTAGGACAAAAAACTTTTGATACTTTTTTGCTTATCAACGGGATATTGGCAACAATTTTAATTGGAGCTGCGGTTGGAACTTTCTTTACCGGCTCCGAATTTTCTATCGACAAATTAAGAATAACAGATATTAATAACCCTGTTATTTCAAGATGGGAAAATCCTTACCATGGATTGGAAGCAGTTATAAATATTACAAACATCTCTCTTGGACTGGCAATATTTTTCCTAACAAGAATTTTAGCTTTGATGTATTTTATTAATTCTGTTGAAAACGAAAATATAATCCTTAAATCAAAAAAAGTTTTAAAGACTAATGTTTTACCATTCTTAGTTTTCTTTTTATTATTTGTTGTTTTAATGCTTACACGAGAAGGCTTTACGGTTGACCCGCTTACAAAGATTGTTTCAATGGAGAAATTCAAATATTTGCATAATCTTTTACAAATGCCAATTGTTTTAATAATATTTCTTATTGGAATTATAGGAGTATTGTCCGGTATTCTCCTGACTTTGTTAAGAAAAAGCAGAAAAGGAATTTGGTTTTCCGGTCTGGGAACTGTTCTAACAATATTCTCAGTGTTTATGTTAGCAGGTTTTAATAATACAGCTTATTATCCTTCAACTTACGATTTACAAAGTTCCTTAACAATCCAAAACAGCTCTTCAAGCAAATATACATTAACAGCAATGAGTTATGTTTCCCTATTGGTTCCTATTGTTATTGCATATATCTGGTACGCTTGGAAATCGATAAACAAAAAAAGAATTGATGAAAATAATCTTAAAATGGATGAAATGAAATATTAAAAAATGTTGGAGATTAAATTGAAAAATTATTTTATAAACTTATATCAAAAATAAACAATTTAAATTTTGTTTTGTAAGCAAAGTTGTCTATTTTTGTTTAAATTCTACTAATCGAGAATAAATCATATTGTTTAATTAAAAAATATAAAACATGAAAAATTACAAATTTGCAGCGGTACTTTTATTATTATTTGTACCTTTTATTTTAATGGCTCATCCGCCAAAAAAAGTAAATCTTAAGTATGACAAGGAAACCAAAATTTTATCCATTTGTCTTCCACATGCTGTTAAAGATATAAATAAACATTATATCGATAAAATTACTATCAGTGTTAATGGTGAAGAATTTAAAGTTTTGGAGTATAAAGCTCAAACATCAGAAGCAAGTCATAAAGTTGAAATCAAACTTCCTGATTTAAAAAAAGGAGATAAAGTTAAGGTTGAAGCTAAATGTAATAAGATGGGGAAGAAATCTTCGACTATTGTTATTAAATAGCAAATTCAATCCTGTATAAAAAAAATTATCACACAATATCATATTTAATCTTAGAAATTGAAAGCAATAAATATTAAAGAAGGAATTTACTGGGTAGGAGCTATTGACTGGGATTTACGCAATTTTCACGGTTACCTTACACAAAGAGGTTCAACATATAACGCTTATCTTATAATTGACGAAAAGATAACTCTCATCGATACTGTGAAATCACATTTTTCACAAGAAATGCTTAAAAGAATTTCCGATGTTATTGACCCGTCAAAAATTGATTATGTTGTATCAAATCATGTTGAGATGGACCATACTGGTGCTTTACCGGAACTTATGGAAATCGCTCCCAATGCAAAAATAATAACTTGCCCTGCCGGTGAAAAAGGTTTAAGAGCCCACTACAAAAAAGACTGGAATTTTAAACTCGTTAATACAGGCGATTCAATTAGCCTCGGAAAACGAAATTTGCAATTTATTTTAACTCCAATGGTTCATTGGCCCGATAATATGTTGACCTATTTACCAAGAGAAAATATTTTATTTTCAAATGATGCATTCGGACAACACTTTGCTTCATCAGCACGCTTTGATGATGAATATCCTGTTGATATTATTATGCATGAAGCACGAAAATATTATGCTAACATAGTGTTGCCTTATTCAAAACAGGTGCAGAAAGCTTTAGATTTAGCAAGCGGACTTGATATTGAAATAATTGCCCCGAGCCATGGAATTATCTGGAGAAAGTTTCTATCAGAAATTCTTAAAGAATACAAAAAATGGTCTTCAAATTTTACTGAGAAAAAAGCAATTATTATTTACGACACCATGTGGAAATCTACAGAGAAAATGGCTTATGCAATTCATGAAGTTTTTGAAGAAATAAACTTTAAAGCTCCATTATTTAATTTGCAGCATAATCATATCTCGGATATTATGACAGAAATATTAACATCAGAATATATTTGTGTCGGCTCACCAACCCTTAACAGAAATATTTTGCCAACTGTTGCAGGATTCTTAACTTATCTAAATGGTTTGTCTCCAAAAAACAGAAAAGCTATTGCTTTTGGCTCTTATGGTTGGGGAGACCAAAGTATTCCAAAAATAACAGAATCTTTAAAATCTTCAGGCTTTGATATTCTCAGTTCTTATAAAATCAAATATATCCCAAGTAAAGAAGATTTGGAAAATATGCAAATTGATTTGAGAACAAAGATTTGTTGAGAAATAGGCTAAGGCTGAAAATAGGCTAAGGCTAAGGCAGGAAATAGGCTGAGGCAGGAAAAAGGCGAAGACAGAAATAGGCAAAGACTCAAATAAGGAATTATAATGTATCATGGCATATAAAGATTTTACTGAGATGCCTGTTTGGCAAAAAGCTTTCAATTTGTTGATTGAAATATATAGACTTTCAAAATCATTTCCTAAAGAAGAAAAGTATGGGATGATTTCTGATATTAGAAGGTCGGCAAATTCTGTAACACATAATATTGCCGAAGGATTTGGAAGATATGAGAAAAGAGATAAAACAAGATTTTATAAAATTTCAAGAGGAAGTGCTTATGAAATAATTAGTCAAACACTTGTTTCTTTTGCCTTAAATTTTATAAAAATAGATGATAAAGAAAACTTAGTTAACGGTTATAGCAAAGTGATTGATGAATTGGATTCAATGATTAAATCAATTGAAAACAGGAAAACTCCTTAGCCTTACGACCGAAGGAAGTCCGTAGGAGCCTATTTTCTGCCTTAGCCTTTTCTTTAGAAAAATTATTATATTTGCTTAAAAAAATAAACCTTAAAAAGATTTTAAAACATGAAAGAATTTGAATCAATAAATGATATTTTAGATTTTGCTATAGCTTCGGAACAAGAAGCCGTTGAATTTTATACAGGATTATCTGAGCAAACTTCTAACGAAGCAATGAAAAAAGTTTTTATCCAAATTGCCAATGAAGAAAAGGGACACAAATCTCGTTTAATTAGAATCAAAGAAAAAGAATTATTCGAATTTAAAGAAGAAAAAGTTGTTGATTTAAAAATTTCTGATTATATGGTTACATCTGAACCTAAGTCTGATATGACCTATCAGGATTTTTTGTTTGTGGCAATGAACAAAGAAAAAGCAGCTTTCAAATTATATTCCGATTTGGCTAAAATTGCTCCTAACAATCAATTAAGTGAAATATTCTTATCCTTGGCACAAGAAGAAGCAAAACATAAATTGCGATTCGAAGTTGAATATGACGACAATGTTTTAAGAAATAATTAGA
>CAYLPA010000109.1:5807-8655 GCA_964385385.1 uncultured Saprospiraceae bacterium
TCAGAAGCATTGGAAACAATACATTGAATTTTTTCGGTATTTGATTTTAAAATTGAATTTACATCTTTTGTGTTTTTGTAATATTCAAAATTCAGAACAGCAATTCGCGAAGATATTGTTTGGTCTTCTTTCAACAACAAAAAACCATTATCGAAATGTTTTATTTGACTGAGTAAAAATATCGACCTGTTATATTCGTAATTATTCATGTATTTGTGATACTGGGCAACATTTTTATATTCAAAAATTGCTTCAAAAAAACTATCAAACTTATAATCTTCGGGAACATATAATTTTGAAACATTGCGGCATCCCAATCCGAAATACATAAATATATCCTTACCCAATTCTTTTAATTCTTCTTTTGTTTCCTTGCCAGAAAGTACAGCTACAGCATTTCGGTTTTTTCGAATTATGTTAGGATATTTTCCAAAATAATAATCAAAATATCGAGAAGTATTATCACTGCCGGTAGCAATGATAGCATCGAAAGAATTCAATCTTTCCTCAGTAAATTCAATATAATTTTTAAAGTCCGGTTCTATTTCAATCAAAATTTCTGCAATGGCAGGAAGCAATTTATTGTCCTGAGACGAAAGTTTCCCAAAGAATTTATTCCCCGACATCAACACACACAAGAAATCATGAAAACCAACCAAAGGAATATTTCCCGCCATCACCACTCCTACCCTTTTCGCTTGATAGTTTATTTTATTGATTTTCTTTTCATAAAGATTCATCCACTTAACAAGGCTTTCTTCGTTTAAAGTTTCAGCTATTGAATTTATGGCAACCCTTACGTTCTCTTCAATAAACCAAGGATTTGATTGATGATGATTATGAATTATTTCATCAAAAGAAGCAGAGTACTTTTCTAAATCTTTACTATGTATATTTTTCAGAAAATCGCCTAATTTCACAAATGCACTAATTCTTTTCATTTTATAAAAACTATTTTTTACTTTTGTTTATTCATTTTTCAAAAATAAACATTAAATCAAAGCGTTTATAATTTATGAGAAAAATAGCCACCTTTTGTCTATCCCTATTATTTTTAAGTTCTATAAATATTTCTTCTGCCCAGAAAAGTAATATTACTCAGGTAAGTAATGTTTTTACTGAGTATGAAGACACATTAAAAATTCTCGGGAAAAATATCCTTCACGGAAAAACTGATTTGGATAAATATGCTGCTAACGAAATTTTTATTAATTTATTAGAAGAAGCACTTTGCGTCAGCAATTCTTATGAATATCCTTTTGATTCGCTAATTACCATTGCAAGACTTGTTTCACCGGACAATTCCTTCAGAATTTTCAACTGGAACATCCCCAGAACTGATGGCACTTACGAATATTATGGTTTTATTCAGAAGAAAAGCAAAAAAAGCAATCTTACCGTAATACATAGATTAAAAGACAGGTCAGATGAAATTGAAAATCCGGAACTAAAAACTCTTTCCTGCGACAATTGGTACGGGGCACATTATTATAAAATTATTCTAACAAAAGTAAAAAGTAAAAAATATTACACAATTTTGGGATGGGATGGAAATAATTTAATAAGTACAAAAAAAATAATTGAAATATTAAGCTTTGATTCCAAAGGTGAACCCAAATTCGGTTACTCTTTGTTTAAATGTGATAGACGTGGGATTAAGCGTTATTTTTTTGAATATTCGGCAGATGTTTCAATGTCTTTGAAATATGAAGAACAATCCTACGACATTGTCAAAAAATCTCCAAGAAGAAAAGTAAAAAAACTAAAATCCAGTAATACTAAAAATTTCAGGTCAATAAAAAAGGATAATGTAAAATACAAAAAAGGGAAAAAGAAAAAGGAAAAATCCGTTATGATAATCTTTGACCATTTATCACCTTTAGACCCAAAATGTGTAGGAATGTATAATTTCTACGTACCTGAAACCAACGTCTTTGATGCATTTGTTTTTAAAAACAATAAATGGAGATTCTACGAAGATGTTGACGCCAGAAATCCCGAAATCCCTGATGATACTGACGCAAAACCTAAGAAAAAAATTGAATATAATCTCTTTCCTGAAAAAAAGGAGTAATTTTCTTCCTATAAAGAATTTTCTTGCCTTCTATTAAAAATATTATTTTATATTTGAAGATAATTATTACAACTTATTCATTAATAAAAACAAAATGATACGAAATTCATTAATTACATTTTTTGCAATAATAATTATTATAATTATTAACGGATGTGCCCCTTCCTATGTTCCCAACGTAGCCAACACTCCATTGTTAAGCAATCAGGGAGAAGTCCAGCTTGCAGTATATACAGGTTCCTCGGGTGTTGACCCACAACTTGCTTTTGCAATCACAGATCATCTTGGAGTAATGGCGAATGGAAGTTTTGCTGATAGAACCGACGACTCTACTGATAGTTATCACAAACATCAATTCTATGAAATGGGAGTTGGCTATTATACAAAAATTGGAACTATTGGAAGATTTGAAACATTTGGAGGCTATGGTTTTGGAAAACTAAGAGCATTATGTGATAATAATTTATGGGTATCAGAAGCAGACGTTTATAATAACCGTATTTTCTTTCAACCTACATTAGGAATTACAACGAAAATTTTTGATGGTAGCTTTGCCGCAAGAGTTGTAATGGTTAACGTTTACCAAGGCTCATATAATGAAACAGGAATGTTTGTTGAACCTGTTCTTACAGTAAAAGTTGGATTAAAATTTATTAAAATAGTAGGACAGATAGGACTTTCTTTTCCTATGGATACCGAAAATCTTAATTTTACATACCAGCCATTTATGATGTCTATTGGTTTGCATGCAAACTTGAACCAAATTTTTTAATT
>CAYLPA010000110.1:0-8578 GCA_964385385.1 uncultured Saprospiraceae bacterium
GATGTT
Source organism: uncultured Saprospiraceae bacterium (assembly GCA_964385385.1). GTDB lineage: Bacteria > Bacteroidota > Bacteroidia > Bacteroidales > CAYLPA01 > CAYLPA01. The sequence goes on from CAYLPA010000110.1 coordinate 7, forward strand.
TCAATTGTAAATATTCCTTTTGAAGGATTAGGATAGATTTTGATTTCATGCTTTTGTGTTAATTCAGCAAATCCAATACAAGGGTCAAAAGTTATTACAATATTATCGCTGTTTGAGCAACTAAAACTATCGGTAACAGTTACCGAATAAGTTCCCGAACCCATAATTGAATCAACTGTTATGCTCTGTGTTGTATCGCCTGTTGACCAGAGATAAGATGCAAATCCTGAACCTCCATCTATTGTTATTGTCTGATTATTACAAATTGTTGTATCCTTTCCTAAATCCACAAATGGCAGCAAATGAATTTCAATATTTAGAGAATTTGATGTGTCTCCATGTCCGCAGAGATTTAATCCAAGCACTGACAATTCTACGTTACCGTAAAAACTATTATTCCAATCAATTGTTGCTGTATTATTATTGCTTGTTATTTGTCCTGCATTTGCTGGATTTAAAAACCATTGACAAGTTAAAGCATGAGTGGCAACTGTTGTATAATAAGAATTAGGGCTATTGATGCATAAATCAGTTGGTCCTGCAGGAATACTTGCCTGAAGTGGTAATGGATTTACTGTAACCGTTACTGTGTCAGCATCGGAGCAGCCACCTGTTGTTACAGTTACTGAATAATCTGTGGTAACCAAAGGACTTACTACGATTGATGGTGGTGTTGCATTTGTACTCCATAGATATGTATTTCCACCCGAAGAATATAATACTACACTTTGCCCTTCACAAATCATTGTATCGGGCCAGGCAGTTGCTGTAGGACCGCCTGTAATGCTAACAATAACTTCATCTGTTGCTGTACATCCTGTTGTATTATTTGTTAAAGTTAGGGTGTAAATTGTTGTGATATTTGGCGATGCGATTGGATTTGAAATTGTTGAACTACTCAAACTGTTTGTTGGATACCATTGATAACTAAAACCGCTTGTTGTTCCGCTTCCAATCATAACTCCGGCTCCTCCGCATGCAATTGTTTTGTTTGTTCCTGCATTGGCTATCGGATTTGGATATACCGTAATATTCTGATTTGTACTGTTTGTACAGGAATTTGCATCGGTAAATGTGTAAGTGATATTATGATAGCCTGTGCCAGCAAAAAAGGGATTAAAAACATTTTGAACAATTCCCGAACCTGAAAAACTGCCACCCGAAGTATTTCCATACAAAAGAAAAGCAGAATCGTGTAAACAACAATTTGTTGGCAAGCCTGTAAATGAAACCACAGGCAAAGCATTTAAAACTACTGATTGTGTATCTGAATTACTACATCCATTTACATCTGTATATGAGTAAATAATACTATGTGTTCCGATTCCTGCATTAACAGGATTAAAAGTATTTCCGGTAATGCCATTTCCATTAAAAGTACCACCAGATGGACTTCCGATTAGATTTGCTGTGGATGAATTAATACAATAGGAACTTGCCAAACCACTAAAGCTAACAAGCGGTAATGAATTTACAGTTACAGCCTGAGTTGTTGAATTAGAACAGCCATTTCCATCTGTATAAGAATAAGTAATAATATTAGTTCCAAGATTAGCAAGTTGGGGATTGAAAATATTTCCGCTTATTCCGTTTCCTGTAAAAGTGCCTCCTGAAGGATTTCCTGTTATTGTTACAAGAGCAGCATTTACGCAATAAGACGATGCTAATCCGTTTATGCTTAGAATCGGCAAAGGATTTATTGTTAAAAGCAAACTATCCGAAACATTTGCACAAGGCGGAATTCCATAAGCACTTAAAGTTAAGTAAACCGAAGCAGTTGAAATATCAGACAAACTGGGAGTATATGTCGGACTAAAAGAAGTGTTGCTTGAAAATGTTCCTGTTCCTGAAGTTGTCCATAACAAATTTGTGTAATTTGTTGCAGTATCTCCCGAAACAGTAAAAATATTTCCGGCACAAATACTTGAATTGGCTCCTGCATTTACTGTTGGTGGTTGACTAATAGTTATTGTAATTGAATCTGTTCCGCCCAGACCGTTTTGATTTGTTACAATAACATAATAAGTTCCTGCCTGATTTACTGTAATTGTTTGATTGGTGCCGATTATTATCGGTGAAGGGACTTTCTTCCATGTATAGTTTAAATTTGTTCCTGCTCCAGCATCAAGGGTTATGGTGCTACCTGCACAAATGTTTGTATCTGGACCAAGATTTACATAAGGTGCTCCGCCAATTTTAATATCATCTAATGCAATATCTCCATATTGATTAATTCCCCTGACTGCTCTGAATCTAAGTTTTATTGTTCCTGAAAATGCCGATAAACTCACACTTGCTTGCAACCAGTTTGCTGAACTGCTTGTTTGTTGTTGTCCTGTTATTGAATACACATTATTTACCCAATTACTTCCGTTGTAAACATCAAGATTTAAAGAGCCGATTCCTGAACCATACATATGATACCAAAAGGTTAAGCCGGGATTGCTTAAAGGATTAAGATTAATGCAGGGACTAACAAATAATGCTGTATCGCCAATTGCTCCGCCATCTGCTTCAACAAAAACATATTTACCAATTGTACTGTAAGTAGTATGGTCAGCCAAAGGTCCTGTATTTGAAGTTGGAGTTGAACCTGATTCAACATTCCATTTATAAGCTGTTGTATTACAAGATGTCCATCCATGGTCTAAAGTTCCGGGATTTCCCGTTGTGAATGTTTCAATAGTTTCACTATGTGGATAATTGACCATTAGATAATTTGTTATTGTTTGAGTTGGCATTGCATCATTATTTGTATTTCCATCTCCTGTTAATGTAGTTGAAGCATTAAAAACATAAGAACCTGATGCAGACATATTATAATTTGTTGAAATAACTACATCCATAGTTGAATCAGGTTTTAGACTATCCGAAGAAATTACTACGGGAATAAAAGTAATAGGATTAGCTCCTGTTGCATTTGCACTTATTATTGCAGTATCAACAGAAAAGTGTATTGTTGATATTCCATAATTCTTTATTCTTACTTTGATGGTTTCATTAGTGGAAAAACACTCTCCGCTTAGTGAGTGAATTAATATTTTCACTCCAATATCTTTTGCAGGAATAGTAAATTCATCTGCTCCAATATCAGGAGCTACAGAATCCCTAGTTTCTCCATCAATATCATCTGTAACCTCCGGTAAAGGAATTCCTAAATTATTAAAAAGCGGATTTGAAACATGAAGATTAGAATTAGAATAAAAATTTGGATTTATTGAAACCGAATTAGAATCTGTTAGTGAAATATTTTTCCATCCTGTTAGATTAATAGCTGATCCGGAAGTAGATGTGAACCCAAGATAAGGTCCTGAAGTAAGCAAATTATTATTGTTATTATATAGGACAAAGTTTGATGTTCCATTTTGAATATAAATTGAATAACCTCCAGCATAGTTAGATAATATATTATTCTTTATATAAATATTCATTGGTTGTGGGTTTATGCTTAAAACACGGCTGGAATTATTTGAACCATAGAGTAAAATGCTATTATTATAAACTTTTACACCATTGCTATTAGAAATATTAAGCCCTTTACAGTTATTAATAAAAGCATTAATAGAAATAACATTATTTTGAATCCGATGAAGATTTCCAGTATATGTATTACAAGCTTCTAAAAATATTCCATATAAAACTCCATTAGGCAATTGAATATTATTTTTTTCAATTAATGCACTTTTTGAATTATAACAATAAATTCCACTGTGAAAGGTTGAATCTGTATTGGATATAAAATTACTTTTCACTATTGGACTAATTTCATTATCTAAATATATACTTTTGTAATACTGGTTTGAAAAACGATTCCCAATAATCTCAGTACCATTTGAAGAGTTCATTGTTGTTGCACCATCAAAGAATCCGTATGAACCATTGATAAAATAATTATTGTAAAATTTGTTATAACTTGGTAAAGGTAAAAACTGATTAAAACGTTCAATATAAACAAGAGCAAGCTCTGGATATGTGTCAGTTACTTCTGCACCTTTGATTGCATTATTAATAAAATTATTATTTTTAGAATAACTAATTAAAACAACCCTTCCATAATATCCTGTTCCAGTAGAGCGAATAGTTATTTGTTTAAAATTAATAAATTTTGTTTGGTTAAGTTTTATAGTAAAGTTATTAGCTGATGTTGTTGGTGAATATGTTAAGATTACACTTGTGCTATCCCCGTTAGCCGATTGAAATGTTATTGTTTTTACAGAATCGGCTCCGGTTATCAAAGGAATAGAAATCTGCTCAATATAGGTTCCTTGAGCAATATTAAAAATCACGGGGCCACTTACTCCTAAAGTTGTTAATGCTGACACAGCAGCAGTAAAGCTTGAGTAATTTCCTGATGGACCAATTGTGTATGTGCCGGATAATTGGGCAAACAAAAAGAGAGGAAACAATAGAACTGAAAGTAGTATAGTTTTTTTCATTTTATTAAGGATTTATGATGAATTACAAATATAATAATATTTTATGTTTAATCCAATGTTTTTAGAATAAATTCTTCGGGATTATCAAAATCCCGAAGAATTATTAATTTTATCTATCAGTCAGTAGCATTCTTTTCGTATCTATTACAATATTATCGGCAATTAATGTATAAATATATATACCGGGAACTAATTCACCTGAAGAAATAGTTATTTTTCCATTTCCTGTTGAAGGTAAATCATATCGTTTTAACTGAACTCCATTCATATTATAGATAATTATTGATGCATTTGAAACTTTAGCATCTAAAAAATAAGAAATTTCTGTTTGAGCATTAAATGGATTTGGAGTGTTTTGATTCAGTTTTGACTTGGATGTATTTAGGGATGATTTATTATTTAATAATGCATTATCATAATTGTTCCAACTTTTAAGTTCTTCAATTTCTCTTTCAAGATTTGCAATATTGTTTTGTTGTTCTTGAATACTGCTAACTAAAAATGGAATTAAAGATATATAGTCAATAGCTTTAAATTCAACTTTTTCTTTTAAAACTATACCATTTTCATCAATTGCAGGAGGTTCAACAGCGGTTTTTACTAATTCAGGAAAAACAGTTTCTAATTCTTGCGCTATAAAACCATAACATTTTCCATTATTTAAATTCATATGTGCAAATTCATCTGTTCTAAAATAATAACTTGAAGGCTTTAGTTGCATTATTTTGTCAAGGGGTTTTTCAATCAAACTAATGGATTTTTTTAATTTAAGATCAGATGGTGTATATACACCTGTGGTATGAACATTTCCTGTAAACCAGCCAGCATAGTCTCCTCCTTCCCCCCAAATAGCATATTCAGTAGTTGGACCAGTTGCGGTGACAGATCCATGAACAGCATAATTCCAGGCCGAACCACCTGCAGAAGCATTAACACCAGTTGAAACATTATTTCCTGAAGCACCACTATTTGTAGCTGAGACATTAGCTCCAGTCATAAGATAAGGATAAGTTCCTGTTAGATTTATTCCAGCTCTAACAATTATTCCATAATCTGCTCCATCAAAATAGCCGGCAGTACCACCGGTATTAAGAGCTCTAGCTTCCAATGCCGTGCTATTAGTACCAGTTTCAACTATATCAAGCTTAGAAGTAGGTGTAATAGTTCCTATTCCAACATCATAAGTTGAAAAATCACCAAAAATTAAAGTATTTGATAAACCTTGTCCATTACCAATATATAGAGTGTTTGATGTAGTAGCAAGAGAAGGTCCGGCATTGTGTCCTATGCATACATTATCATGTCCTGTTGTTATTGCACTCCCTGCCTGATAACCTAAATTTGTGTTGTAATAACCTGTTGTGTTTACATAACCTGCACCTTTTCCAATAAAAACATTTTCATCTCCGGTTGTGTTGTAATAACCAGAATTTGTACCAACAAATACATTATCATCTCCAGTTGAAGTTGTAAATCCTGAATATGAACCAATAAATGTATTACTAGAAACAGTTGAATTCTTTCCAGCCTCAGTCCCTAAAAACACATTATTGCATCCATTAGAATTTGTATAACCAGCATTCCAGCCATTAAATGTATTTGAGTATCCGGCTAAATTTAAATATCCTGCTCTGTAACCTAAAAATGCATTAGAAAATCCTGAAGTATTTGTATATCCCGCTTCAGTTCCAATAAAAGTATTATCATCAGCAGTATTAGTATAACCAGTTCTAAAACCTAAAAATGCATTATTTTCTCCTGAGGCATTTGTGTATCCTGCTTCTGCTCCAATAAAAGTATTCAAATCTGCCCTATTATTATAGCCGGCTTTATAACCAAAAAATGCATTATCAGAATGAGAATTTTCAGTATATCCTGCTCTATATCCACTAAAAGTATTTCTACTACCAGTTGTTATTAATATACCAGCTTCATAACCCATCAATAAGTTCTGAATGCCGTCACAAATTGAATGATCACCATTTCCAACAAATATATTAGTACCATAACGTTTAAGAATAGTATATTCATCTTGTTTGTAACCATAGCCTTCCATAATATTTATATACCCTTCGAAAACATCAAGCAAATATTGTGGAGTTCCATTTATTCCAACTTCACCGGTGCTTAAAATTCGCATCCTTTCATCAGCACTTGTATGGAAAAGTAAATCTTCGGCGTTGTTGGTTCCAAAATATTCTCCAGAATTAATGTCGTTTCCATTAATATCCCATGTTTGAGCTTTCATAGGATTAGTTGATAGAAGAAAAAATATTAGAAGAATAAAGAGAGATATTGATTGATTACGGCTCAATCCAGCCTTTAAGTTGTATTTTTCTTTTTTCATTTTATATGTTTTTTAATTATAAAAATTTTTAATTATTTGTTTTATTAATTACATACTTCTTTTAACTCCCTGCTAATAATAATTTTCAAGTGGAGGTATTAAGTATTCACCTAATATAAGGTGCGGAGTAAATTCCTTTATCCGAATTTTTCAATTTTGTTTTCGCTATTTTTCTAAAATATTACTATCGTAATTTTTAGATTTAAAGATTTATATTATTTTTGCGGTAACCTCCTTTTTTAGTTTTGTGGTTAATTAATTGGCTATGCAACCCCAAATCATAATAAAAAGGGGGGTTTTATTTTTAAAATATTTATTTTCTGATTATTGTAAATAGAATGAGAATTGCTTTTGCACAAGTTACTGTGTTTGGAATTGATAAAAAAGGGAATAGGCGATTTATAAAAATTACGCACTAATGCCGTATTCAGAGAATTTATATTAAGAGTGAGAAAAAGTTTTAAAATAGAGGGCATAAGTAAAAAATTTAGTTCGTGTAATAATTTTAAAAAAATAGAATTTCATGCCTTTACATATATGTGTCAAAAAACACCAAAAGGTTACCCTAAAAAATGAAGTATTTTTTAACAAGTTATTAATAATATATTACATTCGCATATTTCAATATAATCATTGCTATGAAATACTGCTTGAATGAATTAGGGAGATGTTAAAATTCAAATGTGGGATTTTTTGTAATAATCCCTTGTAATAATCCCTACGAGGGTTTGAAACCCTCGTAGGGATAGCTATTTGTTAGCTTTACTCTAAAATCATTTTCTCAACTCTCACAAAATCATCATTCCACTACCGAATAAAATAAACTTCTTTAGGATAATTGCTAAAATCCAGTTTGATTTTATTGTTGCTGAAAATATTTTCTTTAAAAATTCTAATTAGTGTCTATACATAAACTCTGAGTCTTGGATAGAAAGTTTGCTGACAAGGCTTGCGAAGTATAGAAATTCAGGAGTTTACTGATGTAAATGACTGAATTTCTATACAAGCGTAACGCAGTCAGCGGACTTTATAGATAGACTCTAATCAAAATAAAATTCGCCGGGGATAATTCCAACTTTAAACGAATCAACAACATTACCGGTGTTGGCATCAAACCTTAAAAACCATCCATCCTGAATATAATCGAGTGGGTTTGTGCAATAAATATATTCGGCAGAATTATCAAAGCCCAAACCATAAATACCGTTTGAACGTTTTATCAGTTGAGTTAATGTTAAACTCATTGAACTAATATCAAAACTATTTACTCCGCCCGGATATTTATAGAATAAAACATTTTTTTCTTTATTTATCACCAAATTTTCAGGGTGTTCAGTAATTACAGGGAAAGCAAAATTTTTCTCAATTGTATAATCATTGGCATTAATACAAATCAAATGACCTTCCGTATCATCTGCCTGAGGATATCCGTTCCATCCCTTTCCAGTACATAATACCCATATTTTCCCATTTTCGTCAAGACAAATTCCTGTTGGTTTATTATTGACATTGATAGTTTTGACAATCTGGTCAGTTTGTGTGTCAATTACTGTAATTGTACTGTCAATACCAAATCCGCCTTGGTTTAGCACAAAAACTTTACCTGCTGTAAAAAGCATTCTCTCGGGACCTGTTCCTGTTGAAATTGTTTTTGTAACAGTATTAGTATTTAGGTCAACAACCGCAACAGCATTATCCCAACTTGAAACATAGGCTTTATCTTTGCTAACACCAATAAAAAATCTTGGAAGAATCACGTTTTCAATAGTAGCTATCGAAACATAATCAT
>CAYLPA010000111.1:0-8487 GCA_964385385.1 uncultured Saprospiraceae bacterium
TCTTTTACGTCAAGTTGATTGATAACAAAGCTTGTTAAACAAATAATCTTTTTTACTTTGGCTGTATTATAATTTATTGTTTTTATCCTGTTTTTAGTAGTTTCCTGCAAATTAGGTGTTTTTAACAATTTCTGACTTAAGTTGTTAATGTTATCAATTTTGTTTTTTACTTTGTTAAGTTCCATTAACTTTTGAATTTGAGCGTTTGTAATTTTATTGCTGAAGCTAAGCTCATAAGCTCCTTTTACATCAAAAACAAAATTGGTTCCTTTAAAATAATAACATTTATCGCCGGGTATGTATTTGTAAATAAAATATGAATCATTGTAAATCTTATTTAACATCATTTTAACAAGATAAAGGTTTTTGTTTTTTATTAATGAAGTAGTTTCAATAGTAAAAGGAAGTTCGCCAACAGATTTTGAAGACTTATAAATTTCCATTCTTTTTATTTCATCTGAAAAGATGCTTGTGTTTATTGTTTTTCCGTCAAGGATATTTTTTGTGGTTATTGAATTTTTCAAACCGTGAGCATATTCAGTAATTTCTTCAATATTACCTTTTTTAAATATCCAATTTTTATCAAAGAAACCTTTTTTATCAAAAATTCCTTCAAGTTCAATACCATCGGAAGAATAAATTTTTACAGAGTCAACAAGAATTCCGTTTTTAAAATTAATTTGCATATTGAATTTAGTTTCAGGCAAATATCTGTCCCATCCAATTTTAGCTCCCTTCGAAAGTCTTTTTCTCTTTTTAATGACTGATTGAAAAGTCCATTTTCCATCAGGTATTCCATTCTTGTAATTTGCAATTAAAGAGATAACACCTGTTTCGTAAAAATTATCAGCAGTTTTATAATAATCTCTGAAATTTAATTTGTAATTCCATGTTCCATTTTTAAAATTATGAACAAAGCTGCCATTAATATTTTGGTAAAATCGGGAATTTTTATTTTTTGATTTAACAGAATATCTGAAACTGCCATGTTTTATCTTACCTAAATTATTTTGACTATCATAATATGAGTAGGTAGCCTCGGCAGGTTCTGTTATACCGTTAATATATTTCCCTGAATATTTTTTCTGTTCTTGTGATTTCAGAGATAAACTTAGAAACAGAATTAATGCAATTGATAATAAAATAGATTTCTTCATAATTATTTTCTTGATTCGATAAGAATTTCGAGCATTTTAATAGCTGCTTCGGCAATTATTGTTCCGGGACCAAAAATTGCCACTGCACCGGCTTTGTAGAGAAAATCATAATCCTGATGAGGAATAACACCTCCAACGTTAACAAGAATATCTTCTCTTCCGAGTTTTTTTAGTTCTTCAATAACCTGAGGCACCAAAGTTTTATGACCTCCTGCCAAACTTGACACTCCAAGAATATGAACATCGTTTTCGGAGGCTTGTCGAGCAGTTTCGTCAGGGGTTTGAAATAATGGTCCGATGTCAACATCGAAACCAATGTCGGCATAGCCGGTAGAAACCACCTTAGCTCCTCTGTCGTGACCGTCCTGACCCATTTTGGCAACCATAATTCTTGGACGGCGACCTTCCATTTTTGCGAATTTATCAGCCATTTCGCAAGCTTTTTTAAATGTTTTATCATCTTTGGATTCTGATGAATAAACACCGGATATTGAATGTATCACTGCTTTATATCTCCCAAAAACTTTTTCACATGCAAAAGAAATTTCTCCCAAACTTGCTCGTTTTTTTGCAGCTTCTAAAGCTAATTCAAGCAAATTACCTTTTCCTGTTTCACATGCTTTTGTAATATTATTTAATGCACTTATAACTTCATCTTCATTTCTTTCGGAACGTAATTTTTCCAAACGTTTTATTTGAGATTCTCTAACGAGAGAATTGTCAACTTCAAGAGTTTCGAGAGGGTCTTCTTTTTCCAGTTTATATTCATTAACACCAACAATTTTATCAATTCCCGAATCTATTCTTGCCTGTTTTCGTGCAGCTGCTTCTTCAATTCTCATTTTAGGGATTCCAGTTTCAATTGCTTTAGCCATTCCTCCCAATTTTTCGACTTCCTGAATTAGATTCCATGCCTTATGAACTAATTCGTTGGTAAGAGATTCAATGTAATAAGAGCCTGCCCATGGGTCAACAACTTTACAAACATTTGTTTCTTCCTGAATATAAATTTGAGTGTTTCGGGCAATTCGGGCTGAAAAATCTGTTGGCAATGCAATAGCTTCGTCAAGAGCATTTGTATGTAATGACTGAGTGTGTCCGAGAACTGCACCCATTGCTTCAACACAAGTTCTTGTTACATTATTAAAAGGGTCTTGCTCAGTTAAACTCCAACCCGATGTTTGGCAATGCGTTCTCAAAGCCATAGATTTTGGATTTTTCGGATTGAACTGTTTAACAATTTTTGCCCAGAGCAGACGGGCAGCTCGCAATTTGGCAATTTCCATAAAATGGTTCATGCCGACTCCCCAAAAAAAAGACAAACGTGGAGCAAAAGTATCGATGTTCATACCGGTTTTTATTCCGGCACGTAAGTATTCCAATCCATCGGCAAGAGTATAAGCAAGCTCAAGGTCGGCAGTAGCTCCGGCTTCCTGCATGTGATAACCGCTAATACTTATTGAATTAAACTTGGGCATTTTTTGTGAAGTAAATTCAAAAATATCGGCGATAATTTTCATTGAAGGAATAGGCGGATAAATATAAGTATTCCTAACCATGAATTCTTTGATGATGTCGTTTTGTATTGTTCCTGTTAATTGATCTAAAGGAACACCTTGTTCAAGTCCAGCTAAAATATAAAATGCCAGCACAGGTAAAACTGCACCGTTCATAGTCATAGAAACAGACATTTTATCTAAAGGAATTTGAGAGAAAAGTATTTCCATGTCGAGAATCGAATCTACGGCAACACCTGCTTTTCCTACATCTCCGGTAACTCTTTTATGGTCTGAATCATAGCCACGGTGAGTTGCAAGGTCAAAAGCAATTGACAATCCTTTTTGACCGGCAGCAAGATTTCTTCTGTAAAAAGCATTCGATTCTTCAGCAGTAGAAAAACCTGCATATTGGCGGATGGTCCAAGGTCGCATTACATACATTGTTGAATATGGTCCACTCAAATATGGAGGAATGCCTGCAGCATAATTCAAATGTTCAAATTCTTTCAAATCATCAGAATTATAAACAGATTTTACAGGAATATGCTCAGGTGTTTGCCAGTCTTTAATTAATCCTGCTTCTTTACTTTTTTCACCAAAACTCTTATTTGAATTTGGTAGAGGTTTATAATCTATATTTTTAAAATTAGGTCTCATTATAATATTGTGATTTTGTATTATTTTCTCTTAAAATTTTATTCCTAATAAATTATGATATTTCTGTAAGCATTCCAAAACATTTGTTCTGACGTGAATAAAATCATCCACGCCGGCTTTTGTAAGATTTTCAATAATTTCTTTTGGGTAGCCTGCAACAATCAATTTTATGTTTTTGTTTTTTTCTTTTAATGCTTTTGAAATTGGAGGTACAATTTCGGCATATTCTTTATCGGAACTGCAGATGACAACAATTTCGGATTCTGATTTTATTGCCGTTTCAATACCATCTTCGATAGTTTTAAATCCAGGGTTATCAATAATTTCATATCCTGCACAACCAAAGAAATTAGTTGCGAAAGTTGCTCTTGCTTTACGCATAGCGAGATTTCCCATCGTAAACAAAAACACTGATGGTTTTTTGCCATTAAGTTTTTCAAATTTTTCTGTAGCTAAACGCAAGTTCTCATAAGCTTCGGCGCCTCTGTATTTTTTTAAACTTCTTTTATCTTCTTTTGGCGACTCTTTCATTGAGTCAAGCATGTTTTCATTAAGGTTTGGATATTGATTTGTTCCTAAAATATTTATTTTTCTTTTTGCAATATCTTCATCTTTTTGCAAGCAACTTTTTTCAATTTTTTCTTTAATAAAATCAATTGCTTTTATAAATCCTCCTAATTCTTCAACTTTTTTAAAAAGTTCCCAAGAATTTTTTGCAATTAAATCCGTTAGGTTTTCAATATAATATGAACCTGCTGAAGGATCGGCGACTTTATCGAAAAAAGATTCCTCTTTTAAAATGATTTGTTGGTTTCGTGCAATTCTTCTTGAAATTTCATCGGAATCCTTATAAGTAATATCAAAAGGAAGTACTGTTAAGGAGTCGCAACCGCCAATTATTCCTGACATTGCCTCGGTTGTTGTTCGAAGTAAGTTTACGTAATGGTCATAAATGCTTTTGTTCCAAATAGAAGTTAAAACATGTATCGAGATTTTAGAATTGTCTTTATTTTTAGGTTTATATTGTTCAACAATTTTTGACCATAACAAACGTGTTGCTCTTAATTTTGCAATTTCCATGAAATAATTTGAACCTACTGCAAAAGTAAATTGCATTTTTGGTACAATATCATCAACACTTAAATTGTTTGTTGTAAGATTTGCGAGATATTCGTTTGCTGAAGCCAGTGTGAAAGCAATTTCTTGAACAATTGAAGCCCCTGCATCGTGAAAATCCTGACCATTAATATTTATTATTTTGAAATTAGGCAGCTTTTCAGATATCTCTTTAAAAAGAATAGCAAGCTCTTCAAAATCTTTATCCTTGGTTTTGTTAAATTTATTTTTGTGGACAAAATATGATATCGGGTCAAAATTAAATGAGCCTTTTATTTTTGAAGCATCAGCTTTTTGCCTGTTTACTTCATCACAAAATAATTTCATTAATTTTGGATATGATAATGCAGAAACAAAATGTATGGGAGTTTTTTCAAGATTAATTCCTTTTAAAAGTAGTGACATTTGTTTTGCATCATCAAAGTTTTTTATTTTGAAACCAATAGCTTCAACTCCTTTATCAATAGTTTTCAGAGCAATTTTGTTTGCACTTGAAATGTTTTTAACTTCAATATCCTGACGAATTTCCCAGTCATTATTTTCAGAATTATTTCCTCTGACAAAAGGATATTCTCCTGGCAAAGTGTTAATATGATTAATGTTTTCAAGGTCTTCGGCTCGGTAATACGGTTTTATTTTAAAACCATCAGAAGTTTTCCAAACAAGTTTTTTTTCATAGTCGGCACCTTTTAAATCGACATGTATTTTGTCTTCCCATTCTTGCCTTGAAATTGCTGGAAAATCCTGAAATAATTTTGAATTTTCTGTTTCTTTATTCATATTTGAATATATTTTTGAAAGTCAAATTGATAAATAGAATATTTAAAATTTGACTAACTTTAACAAGAGATTTTAAATAAATATTTCGCTTGCAAAATTACAATAAAATTAAAGACAAAGAAGAAAAAGGATAATTACTGAATATGCAATTATGCATAAAAATAATTTTTCATATTTTTTTTATAATTTCGTGATATTTAAATAAAAAAATTTATATTTGCAGCCTGATTATAATAAACCATAAATAATTACATAAATTAATAAAAAAATTTAAATTATGACAAAAGCAGAAATTGTAGCAGAAATCGCTACCAAAACAGGAATCGAAAAAGTTGCTGTTCAAACAATCGTAGAAGCGTTAATGGAATCAGTAAAATCATCATTATCAAGTGGAGAAAATGTTTATTTAAGAGGTTTCGGTAGTTTCATAGTTAAGAAAAGAGCTGAAAAAACAGGAAGAAATATTTCAAAAAATACAACTATAATTATTCCTGCTCATAATATTCCAGCTTTCAAACCTGCAAAAGTTTTCGTTAACGAAGTAAAAAGCAAGGTAAAATAATTTTTTTCTAATTAGAAAAACATTTTAAATAGCTGAACTTTAAAATTCTGATGCGGGTTTTAAAATATAATAAGTTCAGAAAAGATAATTATTTTTTTAGCATAAGAAAATTATAAAATTTATATCATAATGCCAAGCGGAAAAAAGAGAAAAAGACATAAGATGTCTACACATAAACGTAAAAAAAGACTTAGGAAGAACAGGCACAAGAAGAAATAAATATTATTAATTTTTGTACAAAGTTTTAGTAGTATTGTTAAGTTATTTTTTCAATTTGCTTGGCATTATGAAATAAAGATTTTATTCCACCTTAATAACAAACCCGTAGCTTCTATTGGACGTATCATTGATTGTTTTTTCAATGAATAAATTTATTAAAATTATCTGTCTGTGAACAAAGATTTGATTATTGATTCAAATTCTTCTGGAGTTGTTATTGCTTTACTTGAAGACAACTATCTTGTAGAACTTCATAAAGAAAAAAACGATAACAATTTTTCAGTAGGAGACTTATATCTTGGAAAAATCAAAAAGATTATTCCCGGGCTAAATGCTACATTTGTAAATGTTGGATATGAAAAAGATGCTTTCTTGCATTATCTTGATTTAGGTCCGCAAATCAAATCATTGAATAAATTTCTAAAATTTGCACTTTCTGGTAAAAACAGTCAAATTTCAATAGAAAATTTCAATTCCGAAAGTGATATTCAGAAAAACGGAAAAATCACTAGTGTTCTAAATCCCAACCAACAACTTTTAGTTCAAATTGCTAAAGAACCAATTTCAACCAAAGGTCCGAGAATTTCTACAGAAATTGCTTTTGCCGGCAGATATTTGGTTTTAGTTCCGTTTTCAAATAGAATATCTATTTCACAAAAAATAAAAAATTTTGATGAACGAAAACGTCTGAAACGACTTGTTCAAAGTATAAAACCCAATAATTTTGGTGTAATTATTCGCACTGTTGCCGAAAACAAAAAAGTTGCAGAACTTGTTGCAGACTTAGAAGACCTTGTGAAAAAATGGGATTCTGCTTCAAAGAGATTAGCTTCAGCAAAAGCTCCCCAAAAAATTTATAGCGAACTAGATCTTACTTCAACAATTCTAAGAGACCTGCTAAATGAGTCTTTTAACAATATTTATATTAATGATCAAGAATTGTTTGAAGAAACAAAAAATTATATAAAAACTATTGCTCCCGAAAAAGTCAATATTATAAAATATTATAAAGGTAAAACTCCAATTTTTGAACATTTCGGTGTTGCTAAACAGATAAAAAATTCCTTCGGGAAAAAAGTAAGCATGAAAAATGGTGCTTATTTAATTATTGAGCACACTGAAGCATTACATGTTATTGACGTAAATAGTGGTTATCGATTAAAATCTGAAAACAATCAGGAAACCAATGCTTTTGATGTTAATATTATTTCAGCTAAAGAAATTGCAAGGCAACTTCGTTTAAGAGATTTGGGCGGAATAATTGTTATTGATTTTATTGATTTGCATGATAAAGAAAACAGGAGAAATTTATTTGAAACTATGACGGAAGAGATGAGAACCGATCATGCAAAACACACAATACTTCCTCCTTCAAAATTTGGGTTGATTCAAATTACACGTCAACGTGTTCGCCCCGAAATGAATGAGAAAATTCTTGAAAAATGCCCAACTTGTCAAGGAACCGGAGAAATAAAAGCAAGCATTATTTTAGTTGATGAAATTGAAAATAGTATTAAATATCTTTTACAGGAGCAAAACGAATCTTATCTAAAAATGTCTTGCCATCCTTACATTTACGCATATCTGACAAAAGGTATTTATTCATTAAAAATCAAATGGTTCTTAAAATTTAAAAAATGGATAAGAATAATTCCTAATCCTGCCTACCATTTTCTTGAATATAGATTTTACAATAAAAATTATGATGAAATAAAAATGTAATTAAACATTTTTATTAATTTTCGTAGAGTAGAAACGTTGTAAACAACCTCTCTGCGGAAAATTATATTTATATTTGTATGCTATGAGCAGAGAACATCAAATAAAAAATATTGATTTAAATTTTGCAATAGAAAAAACAAAAAAATATTGCTCATATCAGGAAAGGTGTGTTTTTGATGTACTGAAAAAACTTTTCGACCTTGGATTGCCCAAAAGTAAACATCAAGAAATTGTAAACAAATTAATCAGCGAAAATTATGTTGATGAGCAACGCTTTACCGAAAGTTTTGTTCAGGGAAAGTTAAAAAATAACAAATGGGGAAAAATTAAAATAACCTTTGCTTTAAGGCAAAAAAATATTCCTGAACATATTATTAAAAAAGGAATTGAAAAAATTAATGAAACTGAATATAAAAAAATTCTAAAAGAAATAATTGAAAAAAAGCAATTTGTTTTAAAAGAAAAAAACAAAGAAAATCTCAAAGCAAAACTTGCTTATTATGCTACATCAAAAGGATTTGAACCATACTTAATTTGGGAGATTATTAAGTCGGTTCAGTAAGAAATAAAATTCTAATTTAGATGCTCAAAAAAATTCAGGCTTCAAACAGGATTATTTGTTAGATTTACGGTTTAAGAGAATATATGAATAAGAACATTATTTTAATTTTTTTCATTTTATTTGTCATTTCCTTTTTTGTGACAGCCCAAAACGACACACTTCCCCAAAATAAAGACAATAGCTATATTGAAAGATTTAGTAATGATTTCACTT
>CAYLPA010000112.1:0-8453 GCA_964385385.1 uncultured Saprospiraceae bacterium
ACCCGCGACCCCGACCTTGGCAAGGTCGTGCTCTACCAACTGAGCTATTTTCGCATTAAATTTTAGGACTGCAAAGATAATAAATTTTTGAAAACCAAAAAAAATAATTAAAACTTAATCTTTAAGCTTAGAGAAAACTCTATTTCCCCAGTATTTTTTTTATCTCATTTAGCTTCATTAATGCTTCAACAGGCGTGAGTGTGTCTATATCAATATTTAAAATATCTTCTTTTATTTGAAGCAAAAGAGGGTCGTCAAGCTGAATAAAACTAAGCTGATAATCATCAACAATTGTTTTTAGTTTATTCTTTTGTGCGTGTTTTGTTAATTCGCTGTGGCTATGCGATTTTTCAAGCTGTGCTAATATTTCGTTAGCTCGGTTTATTGCTTCGGTTGGCATACCAGCCATTTTTGCTACATGAATTCCGAAACTATGTTCTGTGCCACCGGGAGTTAATTTTCGTAAAAAAATTATTTTATTGTTAATTTCTTTAACAGAAATATGATAATTTTTTATTCTTGACATTGATTTTGCCATTTCATTCAACTCGTGATAGTGAGTAGCAAATAATATTTTTGCTTTAAACAAAGGATGTTCGTGTAAAAACTCGGCAATAGACCATGCAATTGAAATGCCGTCGTAGGTACTTGTTCCTCTACCAATTTCGTCGAGTAATATCAAACTTCGATTTGAAATATTATTCAGAATACTTGAAGTTTCGTTCATTTCAACCATAAAAGTTGATTCCCCCGAAGAAATATTATCAGAAGCTCCTACCCTAGTGAAAATCTTGTCAACCAATCCTATTTTTGAAGAACTTGCAGGAACATAAGAACCCATTTGAGCTAACAACACAATTAATGCAGTTTGTCTGAGTAAAGCTGATTTTCCTGACATATTCGGTCCGGTAATAATCAATATCTGCTGTTTTTCATTATCAAGATAAACATCATTTGGAATATATTCTTCTCCAATCGGGAGCTGCTGTTCAATAACTGGATGCCTGCCATTTTTTATATCAATAACATAGCTTTCGTTAATCGATGGCTTTGAATAATTATTCTTTTTAGCAACATTAGCAAAGGAAAGAAGACAATCCAACCGAGCAATAAGAGAAGCATTTAATTGAATCGGTTGAATATAATCAGACAAATATAAAATAAGTTCATTATATAATTTTTCTTCGAGTTTTAAAATTTTTTCTTCCGCACCAAGAATCTTTTCTTCATATTCTTTTAACTCTTCTGTAATATATCTTTCAGCGTTAACAAGTGTTTGTTTTCTGTGCCATTCTTCTGGAACTTTATCTTTGTGAGGGTTCGTAACTTCAAGATAATATCCAAAAACATTATTATACCCGATTTTTAAAGAAGTGATTCCTGTGTTTTTTATTTCCCTTTGCTGAATTTGAACGAGATAATCTTTACCTGAAAAAGCTAATTTTCTTAAATCATCAAGTTCATTAGAAACACCATCGGCAATAACATTTCCTTTGTTGAGAAGAGCAGGTGGGTCAGGATTTATTTCTTTTTCTATTCTTTCTGAAATTAAATTGCAAGGATTTAGCTGCTCTGCAATTTTCTTTAATGATTTATTTTTAGATACTTTACAAGCTGTTTTAATAGGTTCTATTGCATTTAAAGCTCTTTTAATTTGAACAATTTCTCTTGGATTAATTTTGGCAATTGCAACTTTAGAAATTAAGCGTTCAAGGTCTCCGATTATCTTAATATTTTTATACAACAAATCTATGAAATCTGTGTCTTTAAGCATATAATCCACAATATTCAGCCGTTCATCAATAAGATTTTTTTCTTTCAAAGGAAGCACCATCCATCTTTTCATCAAGCGTGAGCCCATTGGCGAAATTGTAGAATCAATAATATCAATTAAAGTTGTTGCTCCCTGATTGATTGAATCTAAAAGTTCAAGATTTCTAATGGTAAATCTGTCGAGCCACACATATTTGTCTTCTTCAATCCTTGAAATTTTACTGATATGCTGAACTTTATCATGATGCGTTTCGGCAAGATAATGAAGTGCTGCTCCGGCTGCAATAATTCCATTGTCAAGGTCTTCAATACCGAATCCCTTTAAGGATTTAGTACCAAAATGATTTAACAAAAGGTCGTATGTGAAATCTTTTGTAAAAACCCAATCATCAAAAGTATTAGTATAAAATTTTTCTCCGAAAATTTTAAAGAATTTTTCTCTTTTATTTTTTTGAATAATAATTTCGCTTGGGCGTAAACTCTGGATTAGTTTATCAATATAATCTATAGAACCCTGAGCAATAAAAAACTCACCTGTTGAAACATCCAAAAACGAAACACCGGAATTATTGCTCTCCAGATAAACTCCTGCAAGAAAATTGTTTGATTTATGGTCAAGAACTTTATCGTTGTATGAAACTCCGGGAGTTACTAATTCAGTTACACCTCGTTTCACAATTTTTTTAGCAAGTTTTGGGTCTTCAAGCTGGTCACAGATAGCAACACGCTGTCCTGCTTTAACTAACTTTGGCAAATAAGTATCAAGGGAATGATAAGGAAATCCTGCTAAATCAACATAGGTTCCCTTACCGTTTGCTCTTTTAGTCAAAACAATTCCTAAAATATTTGAAGCTTTTACCGCATCATCGCCGAAAGTTTCATAGAAATCACCAACTCTGAAAAGCAGCAATGCATCAGGATATTTTACCTTGATAGCATTATATTGCTTCATTAATGGTGTTTTTGCTATTTTTTCCCAACTATTTGTCAATTGATATAATGATTTTATATTTAGCAAATTTAAAATTATATCTCAAATTATTCTGCATTTTAATAAAAAGTCTTTTTAAAAATTTATTATAATTATTTTTGTCGCAAAATTTAAAGTTATAATTGATTTAATAATGAGAAAACTAAAAAACAGCGAACTTAACAGAATAAGCGTTGAAGAATTTAAAAAGATTAGTAAAATTCCTATTGTTATAATTTTAGATAACATAAGAAGCTTAAATAATATAGGTTCGGTTTTCAGAACAGCTGACGCATTCAATATTGATTCAATATTTTTGTGTGGAATTACAGCAAAACCACCACACAGGGAAATACAAAAAACTGCACTTGGAGCCACCGAATCGGTTTGCTGGAAATATTTTGAAAAAACACAAGAAGCAATTGATTATTTAAAAGATGACAATTATTATATTTATGCAGTAGAACAAGCTGAAGGAAGTATTTCTTTAGAAAATATTGTGCCCGATACTAATACAAAAATTGCTTTAATTTTCGGGAACGAAGTCAAGGGAGTTGATTCTGAAATAATGGACTTAATTGACGATTGCATTGAGATACCGCAATTTGGAACAAAACATTCTCTAAATATTTCAGTTAGTGTAGGAATAGTGCTTTGGGAAATTCTAAAGAAGTTTAAATTTAAGGCATAAAAAAAACCCGAAAATTTTCGGGTTTTTTTGTATTTTTTTATTTTACTATAAAAATATCGACTCTTCTGTTAACATATTTATTTTTACTAGTGATATTTAATGGTTTTTCTTCACCATCATATTTAATCACTAATCTGCCAACATCAATACCATATTCTTTAATTAATATATTTTTCACTGTTTCAACTCTTCGTTTGCTAAGGTCAATATTATATTGATTTGAT
Organism: uncultured Saprospiraceae bacterium; assembly: GCA_964385385.1. GTDB lineage: Bacteria > Bacteroidota > Bacteroidia > Bacteroidales > CAYLPA01 > CAYLPA01. The sequence continues at coordinate 3,659 of CAYLPA010000112.1, forward strand.
GCCAAACTACAAGTAGAACCAACTAATTCAAATTTCATTCCTGGATGTCGTTTAAGCATATTAGCAGCAATAGAAATTCTTTCGTGATTTAGAGGAGTAACATAAGTGCTGTTTAATCCAAAAAATACTGAATAAAGAGCATTACCCACACCAGTTGCAAAAGCACCAGCACCAGCACCAGCTTTAGCTGCTTTATAATTTGGAGAATCTGGGTCACAACAATTTGGGATAGTAACTCCATGAACATCAACTGACAAACCAGGTCCGGTATTAAGTTCCAAATCTCTGTAATCAGGAACGCTATCCTGATCAGCATCAGGTCCGTTCTCAATTTCTCTCTCAGTCATAAGAATGGTTAAGTTATTATTCATATTATTTATGAGAATTGATAAAGAATCCATTGTATTATTAGTATTATTAAGAGCATCTGCAATTTGTTCTGTTTTATCTTTCGAATCCCACTCAAGAGAGTTTTTATTTTTCCCGAATTTATATGCAAGTCCTAAAGTTAAATATCCATATTTATCTAATTCTGAAAGATGAACATAAAGTGCATCCATATTATCTTTTGGAGTGCTTTTTATTGTGGTTTCAAGAACAAGGTCAATTCTATCACTTAAATTGAATTTCAAGCCACAGCCAATATTAGCGCATGATTCTCTAACATATTTATCTTTTGTTTGACCGTTATCTTTATATCCCATACTATTTATGTATGTATCATTATCTAAACTCTTTCTAATAGTTCTATAATGTGTCATACCTAATCCTACGATAAAATAATAATTTAGCCATTTATCTTGTTTCTCGGGGAAAAACAAATTACTCATACTAACGTGTGCGTTAACATTATAGTTAAATAAGTCAGAATTAAAATATTGATTTTGTTTTTCTTCCTCAGAAGCTAATTTACCTAAAAGGAATTGTACATTCGCACCAAAATATCGAGTAAATTGTTTATGTACTGCAACATGGCCACATAAACTTAATTCATTTCCTTTACGACTTCCAGGGAAAAATGTGTTATAACTTACATCACCGTAGAATTGCATTGTTCCAGCGTGTAATGATAAGGACCAAGTATCGTATTTTTTTTCTTTTACTTCAGTTTTACCTGATTCTTGGGCAAATAATAATCCCGATATCAATAATAATATTATTATTAGATAAGGTTTTGAATTTTTCATGTTATATATGATTTATTAATGTTTATAAGCAATAGAGAAATTATGTATTATTAAATCAAAATTAATACTTTTTATTTAATATGCAAATATAAAACAATATTTAATAAAAAAAAATTAAAGTATATATTTTTAATATGCATTATTATTTATCTAATTTAACACATCTACTAAACAAACTTAAGAGTTGAACTTAAACATGTTAAAAGATATATCTTCTTAAATAAATATATAAAAGAAAATACAAATTTAATGAAATTACAAACAAAATAATACAAAAAAACACTTATTTATTATCAATTTAAAAAAATTATTTTTAGAAAAAACCCTTTTTTTTAAACTTGAATTCAAAAAAATTGCATTAATATAAAAAAAAATTAGGTATTTTAAATTATGCTTTTTATATTTGCAATTGCCTAAAAGCGTTTTCAATTATTAATAAATAAATAAACAAAAAATTATGAAAAAATCAAGATTCAAAATTTTGCTTGCAATAGTTATTACAGCAGGATTTCTATCAAGCTGTATTACAACAAAATTGCTAGACAATTTCGTGGTTACACCTAAAGTATTAGAAACTCACGGAGGAAAAATTTCAGTTTCAGTTAAAGGAACTATTCCTGAAAAATCCTTTCACAAAAAAGCAATTGTTGTGATTACACCTGTTTTAAAATATAACGGAGGTTCTGTTGCTCTTAAATCAATCACTCTAAAAGGAGAAAAAGCAGAAGGAGACGGCAAAGTTATTAATTCAAAAACAGGAGGCGAAATTACTTATAGCGATGTCATTGACTACAAACCTGAAATGAATGTTTCGGAATTAGTTATTAAGGCAAAAGCAACCAAAGGAAAAAAAGTTATTGAATTTGATGAAGTAAAAATTGCTGACGGAGTTATTTACACATCTACAAGAGTTGGAAAAGGCGAAAAAACTCAAATCGTTGCTCATGGATACGAGAAAGAAACAATTTTTGTTGAAAAAGCAAATATTTATTTTGCATACAATAAATCTGATTTAAATCTTAACCTTGAACTAAACAAAGATAATAAAGATAAAATTGATGGATTTGCAGATTTTGTAAGAAAAGGCTGGGACGTAAAAAGTATTGGTATAAACGCATGGGCTTCACCTGAAGGAGAAGAAACGCTCAATCAAGAACTTTCTGACGAAAGATCTAAGGTGGCTCAAAAATACATTATTAAATTGTATAAAAAATTAGCCAAAGAAAAAGAATCATTAATAAAAATAGAAAAACCTGACGAAGAAATCAACTTTGCTCTTGCAGCTAAAGGTGAAGATTTTGATGGTTTTATGACTGCTCTTAATAAATCAAGTATTGCAGACAAAAATGCAATTTCTAATGTTATTAAATCTCAATCTTCAAAGGCTGAAAGAGAACAACAAATAAAAAACATGACTGTTATTTATACAGAAATTGAAGATATGCTTTCTGTTCTTAGAAGATCTGAAATAAATCTTGCATGTTTTGAACCAAAAAAATCTGACGAAAAAATAGCTATGCTTTCAACAACTTATCCTGATTCTCTTGACGTGAAAGAATTATTATATGCTGCAACTCTTACTAAAGATGTAAACACTCAATTGAAAATTTATACTTCTGCAACAAAAATTTATGCTAAGGAATGGAAAGCTTATTTAAATGCTGCTGCTATAAATTTACGTATAGGAAACATTGATGAAGGTGCAGCCTTGTTAGACAAAGCAAATTCTTTAAATCCAAATAATGGACTTGTTTCAAATAATTTAGGTGTTGTTGCTGCATGGAAAAAAGATTATTCTGCTGCAAAATCATATTATGATGCTGCACAATCGCAAGGTGTTAATGTAAATTATAACCTTGGTGTTTTAACTATTTTAGATGGAAATTATGAAGGCGCAATTAGTTCATTTGGAATGGCAAGATGTGACTATAATTTAGCATTAGCAACTCTGCTAAATAACGATGCTTCTGGCGCTGAGAAAATTTTAGATTGTGCACCTAAAAACGCAGAAACTTATTATCTTATGGCAATTGTTGGTGCTCGAACTGGAAATGCTGCTTTAATGGTAAGTAACCTTAAAAAAGCTTGTCAGGAAGTTCCTGCTTATAAAATTCAAGCAAAAGATGATAGAGAATTCTTAAAGTATTTTGATAATACCGATTTTCAAAATGCTATTAAATAATTTATTTTTTCATAAAGAAAAATCCTCCTAATTTCAGGGGGATTTTTTTTTACAAATAAATTCGATGAATTCCTTTTGAATAGTCTTGTTGTATAGCATCTGCAATCAATGTATAATCATTGCTATTATTTACAAAATCAATATTGTTAGTATCAATTATTAGAATACGCATATCTTGTTGCTGATTTATATATTCAAAATAACCCGACTGAATTATTTCAAGATAAGATTTCTCGATATTTTTTTCATAAACCCTTCCTCTGCTAATAATATTACTTTTCAATCGGTCAACTCCAAGATGCAGATAAACTAATAATTCGGGCTTTGGAAGAGATAAATTAATAATATTAAATATTTTTGAATATAGACTAAACTCATCGTCCTGCAAGGTTTTTTTTGCAAAAATTATTGATTTATTTATAAAATAATCCGAAATTGTAAATGCCTTAAATAAATCTTGATTTGTTAACTGGTTTTTCATTTGCTGGTATCTTTTCACAAGAAAAGACATCTCAAGCGGAAAGGCATATTTATCAGGGTCTTTATAGAATTTTGGAAGAAATGTATTATCATCAAATTGTTCAAGAATAAGTTTTGCATTAAATTGTTCAGCAATTTTTTTAGCAAGAGATGTCTTTCCGGCACCAATATTTCCCTCTATAGTTATAAAATTGTATTTCATCTTACTCTGAACTATTATTAATTTTTTGATTTATAAATCTCAACTTTTAACTTATCATCACATTCATTAATTAGTTCTTTCATTGTTTTTTTCAATAATGGATGAATAAAATCTCCTGCTATTTCTGCCATTGGTTTTAAAACAAACATTCTTTTATCTATTTTGTGATGTGGAATTATTAATAGATTGCTTTTATAAACTAAATTATTATAAAACAATATATCAATATCGATTATTCTTGATGACCATTTATTATTTTTTCTTACTCTTCCTAATGATTTTTCAATGTTTAATACAGTTTTTAAAACTTGCTCGGGACTCTGATTTGTTTCAACCAAAACAACTTGATTTAAAAAAGAATTTTCAGACTCAAAACCCCATGGCTCTGTTTCATAAATTGACGATACTTTTTTAATTTTTCCAATTTTTTCATCAATTTGTTCTATCGTTTTGTTTAATATTAAAACTCTATCGTCAAGATTACCGCCTAAAATCAAAAAAACTTTATTCATATTTTAATAATAATTATCATCAAAACTACAAATAAAATTCTAAATCAATTAACCATCTAATCTATGTTTTCTACTTGCTCAAATTCATAAATATATTCGGTTATTTACAAATTTGATAATATAAAAACTGAGCTACAGCTATCCTTTTAAAAAACTAGAATCTACAATCTTATTATTTCTAAATACTAAATTAACAACCAAAGTAACTTTTCGGATTACATGAGCGTCTTAG
>CAYLPA010000113.1:0-5483 GCA_964385385.1 uncultured Saprospiraceae bacterium
AAATTTTTGATAGGAGAAATATATTCAACTTTCAAAGGATAATAACTGATTTCAACAGATGTTTTCATAGTAAATTTATAATTTAAATTTTAATTACAAAACTACTATTAAAATACAAATCTTGATTTGCATAATAAATAAAAAAATTGCTTTTTTAATAAATTGTATTAAATTTGAATAAAAAATTTTATTGATAATAAAAAAAAAATTATGAAAAAATTAAGATTCTACATCATTGCATTATCTTTAGTAGCCTTTTTGATAAGTGGATGTTTAACAGTTGAAAAAAAAGAATATTCATTTGAATTTTGTGGTACTAATTCAGGAACATTAACGATTAAGTACATAAATATTATGTCAATCAAAGATGAAGAAGAAGATGTTTCGGCTGATGATTACAATAAATTAATTTCAGATTATTTGAAAGGAGATGAAATTGAAAAAGAATATCCTTCAGCAACAAACATAAGAAAGCGACTTTTTGAAGAAAATGGTCAATTGTGTGCAGAAGTTAAACTTGATTTTAATGATATTTCTGCTGTAAAATTATTTAAACTTGACAAAAAAAGTCCTTATATGTTGAGCATTAAAAGTGTTTTGGATTCAGAAGCTTATGTTGAATCAAACGGTCAATATGGTGGGGAAGTAATGCCAGCAGTATTTTGGAGCAGAAAGCTAAAGAAACTAACACTTACAACATCAGTTACAAAGCCTGATAAGACAACAGTGAGTTTGTTGAAAAATTATAAGAAAAATAAATAAAATATAAGGAATTAAGATGAATTCCTGATGTTATAGATTTTGATAATTTTAAAAATGCTAATAATTATTAAAAATTTATAATTTTGTATTTATGCTACCAAAAAATCTATTCTATAAAAATTCTTTATTTCAGCTAATTTTAAGATTATTAATTCTTTTGTTGCTTTATAGCATTTCAAGGTTAGTTTTCTATTTTATTAATACTTCAATATTTTCAAATATTGGTTTTGTTGAATTAATAAAAATTCTGTTTTATGGGCTTCGTTTTGATGTCTCGGCAATTTTGGCTATAAACTTTCTTTTTATTTTTCTCAGTTTGCTTCCCTTTAAATTCCGAAATAAAAAACCATATCAAAATCTTATTGAATATATTTTTTATGTCGTTAATTCTATTGGATTTGTTGGTAATTGTGCTGATTTAATTTACTTCAGATTTACTCTTAAAAGAACAACTTTCGATATTTTGGAATATGTAACCTACGGTAACGATTTTGTTTCGTTGCTGCCTCAATATTTAAAAGATTATTGGTTTATTTTTATAATATGGATTTTGCTGATTGTATCAATGATTTATTTATATAAAAGAACCAAAAAGATAGAAAAATCAACTATATCAAAATTCAAATATTTCTTGGTTCACAGTGTTGTTTTTATAGTTTTTCTATGTTTAACAATTATCGGTATAAGAGGTGGTTTGCAGCTTAGACCTATAAATATTATCACTGCCGGGCAATATACGGCAGCAAGGAATGTTCCGCTTATTTTAAATACTCCTTTCACAATTATTAAAACTATCAACAAGCAGGCATTGGAGCCGGTTGCTTATTTTGAAAATCAGACAACTTTAGATGAAATTTATTCGCCGGTTTATAATAATGAAAATGATTCTATCGATAGAGAATTCAAGGATTTGAATGTTGTAATTATCATACTTGAAAGTTTTTCGAAAGAACATATCGGAGGATTAAACAAAGGTTTGGAAAATGGAAATTACAAAGGTTTTACTCCTTTTTTTGATTCTTTGATGAATAAAAGTTTGGTCTTTGTTAATGCTTTTGCCAATGGTAAAAAGTCTATGGAAGGAATTCCTGCTGTGGTTGCAGGCTTTCCTACGCTTATGGATAATCCATATATTTCTTCAATTTATTCAGGCAATAAAATTAGCAGTCTTGCAAGTTTGTTAAAAGAAAAGAATTATTCCACTTCATTTTATCATGGTGGAACAAACGGAACTATGGGATTTGATGATTTTACTAAAATGACTGGTTTTGATAAATATTATGGAAGATTTGAGTATAATAATGAAAAAGATTTTGATGGCAAGTGGGGGATATTTGATGAAGAATTTTTTCAATATTTTGCCAATAATCTGAATAAAACAAAGCAGCCTTTTTTTACAACAATATTTTCGCTCTCATCTCATCATCCTTACACTATTCCTGAAAAACATAAAGGAAAATTCAGAAAAGGAAATTTGTCAATTCAGGAAACAATAATGTACACGGATTATTCTTTGAAGAAATTTTTTGAAACAGCATCAAAAATGAGTTGGTTTAAAAATACTTTGTTTGTTATCACTGCCGACCATTCTTCTCTTTCTTATTATCCATTTTATCAAAATCGACTTGGAACTTATGCAATTCCAATGTTATACTATCAACCGAATAGCAATTTAATAGGTTATGAAAAGAGAATAACTCAGCAGATTGATATTATGCCAACTGTGCTGAATTACTTGAATTATGATAAAAATTATGTTGCCTTTGGAAGTGATGCTTTTGACAGCACAGCAAGTAATTTTTCAATAACTTATCTAAATGACGCTTATCAATTAATTAAAGATGATTATCTGGTGCAATTTGACGGAGAAAACGTTTTAGCTTTATATGATATTAAGTCGGACAGTTTTTTGCAGAATAATCTTGTAAATAAATTAAAATCAAAGAACAATGATTTAGAAAAATTTGTAAAAGCAGTTATTCAAAGCTATAACAAACGAATGATTGAGAATGATTTGATTGGCAAATAAACAGTTAATTTAATGTTAATTTTTTTCTATTAGATTTGTGTTTTAAAATAAGAATTTTAGATGACTAATTTAGAGTCCACGAAAAAGAAAATATTATTTATTATTAATCCCAAATCAGGTGTTAGTAATAAAAAATTAATAGAAAATCAGATAGTAAAATATATTGACGAAAAGGAATTTGTCTATGATTTTGTTTATACGCAATATCAAAGACATGCTGAAGAACTTAGCAAAAATGCTGTTGATGAAAACTATCAAATAATTGTTGCAGTTGGTGGAGATGGAACTGTGAGAGAAGTTGCAAAGGGGCTGAAATCATCTGAAACTAAGTTAGCAATAATTCCAACAGGTTCAGGAAATGGTTTTGCTTTTCATCATAAAATCCCACGAAATATTTGTAAAGCTGTCGAAATTATTAATAAACAAAAATCCATAAAATGCGATACTGCAAGTTTAAATGAAGAATTTTTTGTTAATGTTGCGGGCATTGGTTTTGATGCTCAAATAGCATTTGAATTTGCTAACTATAAAAAACGGGGATTTTTATCTTATCTGATTTTAACGATTAAAGAATTTTTCAAATATAAGACTTCAGATTATATTATAAATGTTGATGGAAAGCAATACAAAAAAAATGCTTTTCTAATAAGTTTTGCTAATGCTTCGCAATTTGGTAATAATGCTTATATTTCTCCCGAAGCAAATGTTTCTGATGGAATGCTTGATGTTTGTATTTTAAAAAAGTTTCCTTTTTTCTCTGCTTTAAATATTGCAATTCGATTGTTTCGGAAATCAATTAACAAATCAAAATATTTGGAAATAATTAGAGGAAAAGAAATTGTAATTAAACAGGAAAATCCAATAATTACACACCTTGACGGAGAGCCTTTTGAATTTGAAAACGAATTAAATATTAAAATTAATCCGGCTTCTTTGAATTTAATAATTCCTTAAAAAACGAGATTTTAATTTCGAATTATTGAGAGTTTAAATATTTAAGTTTTGCTTTAAAAACGATCAAGTCATTTTTAGCTTTTTCGATTTTCTTTTCAAAATCTTTTATTACTTCATTAGCTTTTGGTGAATTAGCAAAGAATCCGATATTGTTTTCCCAAAGAGAAAGATTGCTTTTTAATTTAGTGATTTTGTTTGAGATGAAATATCTTTCCTGAGAGATGATTTTTCTTGCTTCAGGTGAATCTTTTGTTGATTCAAATTTTGCTTTGTAATTGATAGTGCTTATTTCAACATCGCTGATTTCAAGTTTTGACAACTGTTTGTCAATTGCCTGGCGGAATTGTATTTGGATTTTATGTTTTTCTTTAATAGGAATATGTCCGATTTCTGTCCATTCTCTTTGGAAATTACTGATGATTTCAAGGTTTTTGTTTTTATCTTCGGTAAATTCAAACTTTTCAACTTTTTCTATAAGTTTAAGTTTTGTGTCAAGATTGTTTTTTTCGTGAACATCAATATTGGCAAAGTAATCAGCTTTATTGTTGAAAAATTCGTCGCAGGCTGCTCTAAATCTTTTCCAGATTTTATCGGAATATCTTCTTGGAACCTGACCAACTTTTTTCCACTCATGTTGAAGTTTTATCAGACTATCGGTTGTTTGTCTCCAGTTGGTATTAGTTTTGAGTGCTTCGGCTTCAACACAAATGTTTAATTTGATATTATAATTATTTGTTTGCTCATCTTTAATTACTGAGAAAAATTCCTTTTTGTTTGTATAAAAAGTGTTGATAGAAGTTTTGAATCGTTTCCAAATTTCGTCATTATGAGCTTTTGGAGCCGGACCAATGGTTTTCCAAACTTTTAATAAATCATTAACCTGATTTGTGTTTTCTACCCATTTTTTTATTTCTTGATTTTCAGCATTAACAATTTCTTCCGTTTTTTCGCAAAGGGCGATTTTTGCATTTAAATTATTAACCTGGTCTTCATTGATTTTTTCGTAATATTCTCGTCTTCGTTGATTGATTTTACTGGTAGTAATTTTAAATCTCTCCCAAATTTCATCTTTAATGTCTTGTTGAACAGGTCCGATTTCTTTCCATTCTTCGTGATATTTCTGAAGTTGTTTGAAAGATTTTGTAATGGATTTTTCTAAAAGAAGTTTTTCAGCTTTTTCGCAAAGAATTATTTTGCTTTCAAGATTTTTTTTCAAATCCAGATCACGGAGTTCCTTATTGATTTTAACTCTATCGAAAAATTTTTCTACAAGAAAATGATAATTTTGCCAAAGAGTGTTTACTTCACCCTTTGGAACCATTCCAATTTCTTTCCATTTATCTTGTATTGTTTTAAATTCATCGTAAGTCTTTTTTAAAGTCTCCTCAGAATTTATTAACACTTTTAATTCTTCAAGAATTTTTTGTTTTGTTTTTAGATTTTCCTGTTTTTTTAATTCTTGTTCTTGTAAGTATTTAGCATTTTTTACTTTATAGATATCAAAGCTGATTTTATATCTTTCATCTAAAGGGTCTTCAGTTTCAATATAATCTTCTTTAACACCACCCTCTGAAAGAAAAGTTTTGAGGTTTTCTTCTTTAGATTCTTTTAGCTGTTTATAGTAGGCAACTTTTATTAAGGCAATTTTTGTTTTATGAGGATATATTTCTTCGTTTTTAACGAGTTCTTCGAGAAGCTCTATTAATTGTTCTTTGGAGAATGTGTGATAATTTTCTTC
>CAYLPA010000113.1:5583-8439 GCA_964385385.1 uncultured Saprospiraceae bacterium
TTTTTTTCAAGTTTTTCAGCTTCTTTCTGAATTAAATCAGTTGCTTGTGCCATGTCTTATTTTTTTTTGCAGTTAAATATTCGAAAATATTTTCCTGCATTTTAGAATTCTCATTCTGATTATTTATTCTAATAATCAGAAATCTGATTGAGTTAGCTAATTAAATTAATTAATATGTTATACAATTCATAAATGTATAATCAATAATTTTTTATGCAATTTTGTAAAAAAAGAACAAAAAAGATTAAAAAATAGAAAAGAATTAAAAAATTAATTCTCATATATCTTGTATCCTTATAAAACATAATTATTTATAAGGGCATGCAAATATAACAATATTTATATTTTACAAGCAATTCTAAGTGAAAAATATTAAAGGAAAAATAAAATAATAGTTTATAGGAAATATTTTAAAAATAATTCGAAGAGAAAATAATAGTAATATTATTCAATAGCTTTTTTGTTAAAGATAATATAACCAATATTAAAACTAAAAGAAAATACATTACTGTTGTTATCATAATAGTTTAGATTCATGCTTATAGGACCAATAAAAGAATGATAAATTAAGGAAGATGTAGCAATAAAATATCTTTTATCGTAAGCTTTTCCATAAGAAGCGGTATAATTATTTTGTTTTAATATTTCTTTGTGTGGTTGAAAAGCATAGCCTCCAAATCGGAAATCAATTTTTTTAGCAATTTTGAAAATACTTGAAAATCCAACAGCAGCATAATTATGAGCTCTGAATTTAGGTAAAAACAAAGTTTTGCTTTCGGGAACAGGTTGAAAAGCGGGAGAAACTAAAGCTGTTGATGTATAATTATTAAACATGTCTTGATTTGATAAAAATAATTCTGAATGAAAACCTAATGTTAAGAATCCAATCTTTTTAAAATAATTATCATATTTTAATTTTAATTGAAACCATTGCTGTCTTTTTTCAGAAAACATTTTGGATTTTGATGTTGTGCCGGGTTCATCGTTTTCAGTTCCGTTAACATATCTTACATTAAGTTTTAGGTAGGTTCCCTTGCTTGGAAATTGTTTCCTGTTTAAACTATTTCTTTCCCATAATACATAAGGAGAGTAAAATTCAAAATAAGTTATATCTGCTGTATCAATTCTGGTAAAAAAGTTAGTTTGGTAATATTTGTCTTTTATTTGAGCAGTAGTAAGCCCCGCTTTAAATTTACCTTTATTTCCTGCCGGAATTCCTCCTGATATGTCAAAAGAATTATCATTTTGAATTAAATAAGATGGAGTTTTATCTTCAAAAAAATGAGTTGAAGTTTCAAAATAATCCCACTGGTTAAAAGTAATTGATGCATAAAGTGAAAGGGGCAGTTTACTTGGGAAATCTATTCTAGTTTTTAATTGTCCTGAACTATAAAATCGACCTACATAAGTGTTTGCTGCTATACTAAGCGCATTTCTTCTTAAATGTTTGAATTGTAATTCTACGAAAGCAACATTGTTTGGTTCTGAAGATATGTTTCCTCCAAACAAAAGTGCAAATCTTTTTTCTTTTTCCATATCTAAAGAAAGGTCAAAGAAATACGAGTCATAGTTATATCTAAGAGTTGGAGTTATATGGCTGATTTTGTCATCGGCCAATAATGTGAAATAATCAGTTTTTATGTCTTCAAGCTTTGCTAATTTTCTTTTATGAAGTAATTGTCTGTTAACATAATTCTTTTGATATTTGTTTAAACCCCTAACAAATATGTTGTCAATTATTAATGGTGGTTTTTTAGAATTAAATTTTTCTCTTCTTTCATTTACTATATTTTCATCAACACTGTCTGTTACAAAATATCTGATTTCTTCTATTTTTCTAAGAGTTGAAACATATCCGCTGTCAATATTTGCTTTGGTATTACTAAAATCCAATAAATTACCTTTCTTGATATCTGGTTCAATTAAAACTCCATTATCACATATTACGGAATAATTAGTTTTTTCCATAAGCATATTACCGATTTGAGATATTATATCATTTTTGTCAGGTTTATCATAGTTATTGGTAACTTTACATCCAATAATTATATCAGGAAAAAAATCCTCGTATGCTACATCGGATGGGAAATTATTATACATTCCCCCATCAAATAATAATTTGTCATTTATTTTTATTGGTTTAAAATAAAATGGGAAAGTCATCGATGCTCTGATAGCTTCTCCAACATCTCCATCTTTTAATGTAACAGGAACATTGTCGTTTATATCTGCTGCAACACATCTGAAAGGAATAAATAAACTGTCGAAATTATATTTCGATGCTGCCGATGCTGCTGAAAAAATTTCTTTAAAAGCAAAATCCATTTGATAAGGAGAAATTATATTTGTTGGAAGTTTTGTTTCTAAAACCGAGTCATAATCAAATTTGATATTAATCCATGAAGCATCAAGGTCTTGTTGTTTAAAATAATAAATATATTTTTCGTCAATATTGTCATTTGTCCAGCTAATAAATTCTTCACTATTAAAGATTTTTTCAATTTCTTCGACTGTATAACCGCAGGCATATAATCCACCGACAATAGCACCCATTGATGTTCCTGCAATATAATCTATTGGTATATGATTTTCTTCAAGAGCTTTTAAAACTCCAATATGAGCTGCTCCTCTTGGTCCGCCACCACTTAATACAAGTGCTACTTTTTGAGCTTGAAGCAATGATGAACAGAACAAAAATATTACAATTAATAAAAATTTATGTTTGAAGGAAATATTCATTAATTTATTCAAGTCTAATTACTAATAAAAATAATACTAAATAACAAAGTTATATAAAAAACCCGTGAAAAGAAAGAATATTGCCACGGGTATAAAATTTATTTTTTATTTCTTAAG
>CAYLPA010000114.1:0-8416 GCA_964385385.1 uncultured Saprospiraceae bacterium
AAATCTTTAAATTTTTCAATTATTTCTAAATGTTTTTTTTCAAGACTAAAATCTACCATGTTTCCTCCTTAAATTAATGTGTGTAATTTTTTGTTTTATTATGATTTACAAAAATAGCATTTTATTTTAATTAACAAAATAATATGAAATTCTCATCTTAAATATCAACTTATGTATTTTTATTTTCAAATTATCTTCCATAGTACACTGATTTTTTTATAAATTATTTACCTGATAAATCCAAGCCTAATCAGACTTACAAAATTTTTGTTAATAAGTTGTTAAAAAAAAATTGAATTTACAGGGTAACCTTTTGCAATTATCTGACATATATAGTATAGAGAAAATTATTTTATTAAATTTTAATATTACTAAAATATGGCAAATATTATGCATAAAATGCGCCCTCCGTAGAAATTTTTTATTACAACGTGCCTTATTAACTTAAATTTATTTATTAAACAATCTTAATTAAAAATTAACTAAAAATTTAAAAAACATGAAAACACTTTATTTTATTTCAATTTTATTAATATGTATATCATGTTCAAAAACTGATAAACAAACATTAAATCAAAATCAAAATGATTTAAACCAAAACTTTAGGTTAGCTGGCTTGACATCACTTGATATACCTGAAGAATGTTTGGAATCACCCGATTATGATGGTGAAATATTTAGTCAACAATTTCAAGATACTATATGGTATAATGATACGGAATATATTGTTGATATAGAAATAGAATGGTCAGAAAACGATAAATTTATTTTTATTGGTGCAACATCTGATTGGGTGGAAGATATTGAATTGCCAATTGATGTTTTTACTGATGAAGATTTGTTTTATCAGGCATTTATCAATGCGGGTTCTCCAAGTGCCTCTCCACTTTGGGAATTTGTAAAAAAAGTTGTAATTGGTGAAAAAAAATGTCAACCATGCGTTTTGGGATGGAAAAATTGCTTTTGGGATCATTGGTTATTAGGAACTTGTTGTTGGACTATTGAAGAGTGCTGACATTTTATTAGTTATTTTTCTCTTATAAATCCTTTGGATTAATTCCCTGTCGTTTTGCATCGAAAATGGCCTATTATAGATACTTCGCTGTTTTCCGGCAGGGAGTTTCCTTGATAATCTTTAAATTTGTGTAAATATTTTTTAAAAATCAATTATTATGTTGCTATTTAATCGATTAATACTATTTTTTTTAATTCTTTTTTTTCAACTGGAAATTGCATCTAGTCAGAATCTCAGTATTTCAATGAATTTTGTCAGTAAAGATTCTAAGGACTCTATTCCTTACGTACAATTAGTTTTTAAAAACCATAACCTTGGTGCAAGTAGCGATAATAAAGGATTTACGATTTTGACTATTCCTGAGGAAATGTTAAATAATTTGCAAAATGATACCTTAATAATTCATGCTTTATCATATAAAAAAAAACATATTAGTTTTAACGATTTAATAAAATTAAAAGATAGCAGAATTCTCCTTGAGACAGACCCAATAGTTTTGCCTTTATTTATCGTAAAAAGTTCAAGGAAAGAATTATTATTAGGAAAAAAACGCAAGCCTTTATTAATTGGGAAGTCAGAATTTGGACTTGGTAACCAATTTGGAAAGTATTTTTCTAATCCCGAAAAAACCTTAGGTATTATTAAGGAGGTTTCTGTCTATATTACTAATAACGGAAAATTTAATGCTCCTTTTCGTGTAAGAGTATATTCTATTGATGAGGACGGTAATTTGACTGATATTTTAATAAACAATATCATTGTTGTTGCAAAGAAACCAAATAATTGGTGTAAAATTGATTTATCAGAATATTCAGTAAGTTTTCATAAAAATGGTGCTGTGGTTGCAATTGAATGCATAAATGCTGGAGAACAATATTATTATGGGACTAGTTACGGGGTATCCATTGGGACAATAGGGTCGAAAGTAGATAATAAATTTGTATATACTTTTTACAATAAACTATCTGAATGGAAATGGATGACTGGAACAGAATATTATAACTCTATAGGAATAAATGAAAATCGGGTTTATGTTGATTTTTTAATTCGTATTAAAGTTCAATTCTGAATATTATCTCAACAGAATATATACTCTGTAACACAAAGATTTTTATTTTTGTTAATAGAAAAAAAACACTAAATAATAAAATTTTTTTTTGATTTTTTCGTACTTTTTCACCTGTGGTGAGCTTGCCGAACTATCAAGGAAAAAGTACAATAAAAAAGAGTAAAAAGTATCTTTAGAATCGCAAAGTTTCCAGAACTTAAAATATTAAGCTAAATAATTTAATCAGAAATAATAATAAAATTTCTGCCGAATTCCTACACAATATTATCTTTGCAAAAATTTTTATAATGAGAAGCTGGATATTAATAATTGTATTGTTTATTGGCATTAGTGCTAAGTCGCAGGACACAATCAAAGTAATGCACTATAATTTATTGAATTATGGCAATACTACTTCATATTGCACAACAATAAATAACAATATTGTTGATAAGGCATTTTATATGAAAACAATTGTTGATTATGTCAAACCGGATGTAATAACTGCAAATGAAATAGGAGGAAATTCCTTTGCTCCACAACATTTGTTAGATAGTTCTCTAAACAAAGATGCTGAAATTTATGGAAGAGCTGTTTATGCAAATGCATCGGGAGATAATCTTATTAATATGCTTTATTATAATAAGGCAAAATTCAGCTATCATTCACAAGTAAATCTTCAAACATCAATTAGGGATTTTAATATTTATAAACTTTATTATAATTCACCAACTCTGTCAACACTTCACGATACTTCTTTTATAAGATTTATTGTGGTTCATTTGAAAGCCGGCAGTTCTTCTTCTGACCAAACGCTAAGAACTCAAATGAGCAATTTATTAATGAATTATCTGAATGGATTAGGGAATAATGATAATTGTTTATTGCTTGGCGATTTTAATATTCAAAGTAGCACCGAAACTTCATTTCAGAATTTTGTTTATCATTCAAATTCCAATATTCGTTTTTACGACCCTATAAACACATTAGGAAATTGGAATAATAGTTCTACTTACAAAAATGTTCACACACAATCTACTCATTCTTCATCGAATGGATGTGCTTCAAGTGGCGGCATGGACGATAGATTTGATTTTATTCTTGCAGCAAACAATATTATGAGTGGTGTCGGTGGCTATCAATATATTTCAGGAAGCTATAAAGCCTTAGGCAATGATGGCAATCATTTTAATCAGTCAATAAATTCGGGTTCAAACTCAAGTGTTCCGGCAAATGTTTTAAATTCTCTTTATAATATGTCGGACCATTTGCCAATATTACTGGATTTGAAAGTTACACAGTCGGGTGCTGCTGTTAATGAAATTGATGATTTTGCTGAGATTTACTTTGAAAATCCTGTATCCGAAAAATTGGTTCTGGAATTAAGATTCAAAAATACAATAGATTTTAATGTGGAAATATATTCAGTTTTAGGACAAAAGATGTTTGAACAAAAATTCAATTCCAAAGAAAATCAAAAATTGGAGATTCCCTTTTCATCATTTGAAAAAGGAATTTATCTATTGAAACTATCAAATCAGTATGGAAAATCAATTACTAAGAAGGTTTTGAAATTCTAAATATATTGTTTAGTGCAGAAGGATTTTTAGGAAAATTCATATGTTCATCAAGGAATTAATGGAATAACAAAAATTTTCTTCATTTCCCCAATCCAAAGACAGTAATAAGAGAAAGCAAGAACTAACCCTTCCAGAGTTTGAAACTCTGGAAGGGTTGGACAAAATTCTAATTAGTGTCTGTCTATAAAGTCAGTGTTTGTTCTATAATGTTCGAGTTCAAGGCTTGTGAAACATTTAAAATTAAGGAGTTTATATTTATAAATGACTGATTTTAAATGTAAGCGTAACGCAGAAATCGGACATTTTTGACGAACACTATTCATTATCAATAAGCTGTCTCGCTGTTTCTTCAGCAGCAGATGAAACACGTTCACCACTCAACATTTTAGCAATTTCATTGATTTGTTCTTCTTCGGAAAGTTTTTTTATGAATGTTTTAGTAGTAGCATTTTCATTCTTTTTATAAACCAAATAATGAGAACTGCTTTTTCCTGCGATTTGTGGAATATGAGTGATTGCGATAACTTGCATTTGCTTTGCCATTTTTTGCAAAATATTTCCAACTTTTCCTGCAATATCACCTGAAACGCCGCTATCAATTTCATCGAAAATAATTGTTGGAAGTAAATTTCGTTGAGAAATAAGAGATTTCACGCTAAGCATTAATCTTGATAACTCGCCACCGGAAGCAATTCTTGAAATTTCTTCTAATTCTCCTCCTTTATTTGCATTAAACAAAAATCTCACTTTATCGTTTCCATCTCTGGTAAAATCCTTTGTTAGCTCTTGATGAATTTTTATTTGAGCATCGGGCATGCCAAGGTTATTAAGAATTTTTATCAACTCTTTTTCAATTGATGGTAAAACTTTTTTTCTGTTAGCAGAAATTTTCCCTGCTATTTCAGATAAAAGCTTATGCTGTTCAGATAATTGAGTTTTGAGTTGTTTTATCTTTTCTTCTAATGATGAAATATTATTAATGTTTTCTGACAGTTTGTTTTTTATTTCTAATAACTCTTCAATTGTTTTTACTTTGTGTTTTTGTTGCAGATGATATATCAGGTCAAGGCGGTTTGTAAGCAATTCAAGTTGCTCTGGATTAAAATTAATATTTTGTTCAAATTGTTCAATATTTGAAGAAATATCCTGTAAGTCAATATAATTACTTTTTAATCTTTCGCTTATATTTTTTAAGTCAGGATGAAAGTTTTCTAATTTATCAAGCAAATTATTAATTTGTGAAAGTTTCTCAAGCAAATTGTTATCACTATTTTGAAGTATTTCGGAAGTTTGAAATAGTTTTGATTTAATTTCTTCAGCATTATT
Source organism: uncultured Saprospiraceae bacterium (assembly GCA_964385385.1). Lineage (GTDB taxonomy): Bacteria > Bacteroidota > Bacteroidia > Bacteroidales > CAYLPA01 > CAYLPA01. The sequence goes on from CAYLPA010000114.1 coordinate 4,970, forward strand.
AAGAATTTCCAGTTCGTTTTCAATTTCCTGCTGCTCCCCTATTTTTAGTTTTGCTATTTCTAGTTCATCAAATAAAAATTGAAAATAATCATTGTCTGTCTTAGTATTTTTTTCTTTTTCTTCTAAGCTGTCAAACAATATTTTATTTTTTAAATATTTTGAATATTCCAATTGATATTTATTGATGACATCAAAATGTTTAGCAAAATTATCTATTATCGCCAATTGAAAATTCGAGTCATTTAGAGTTTGTGTAGTATGTTGAGAATGAACATTAACAAGTTTATTACCTAAACTTTTCAATAAAGCAAGATTAACAGGAGTATCATTAATAAAAGCTCTTGATTTTCCCTGATTATTTATTTCTCTACGAAGAATAGTGTAGGCTTCATAATCAAGATTGTTTCGTTCAAAAAAGTTTATTAATCCATAATTTTCAATATGAAATTTTCCTTCAATAACACATTTCTTTTCTTTGTTATGAAATACTTTTGTGTCGGCTCTACTTCCCAAAATAAGCGATAATGCACCAAGCAGTATTGATTTCCCTGCTCCGGTTTCACCTGTGATTATTGAAAATCCATTGGAAAAATCTATTTCCAGATTTTCGATAAGAGCATAATTATTAATTGTTAAATGAGAAAGCATTAATACGGATAAATAATTTGTTTATAAAAACAAAAATATAAAAATTATGGTTATACTTTTGTTTTAGTTGAAGCGAAAATATTTTAATATTCAATAAATTCCAAATAGCAAAACACAAATATCAAATAAAACCCAAATTCCAATGTTAAAAAATTAAAACAAAACAAGCGATAAATCAATGTAATTCATTAATATTTACAATTTTAATATTTATTAGTTTTACGCTCAATATTTATATTTCGGTTTTTTAATATATAAATAGTTTTGGAAATTGTCCCGATACTTATCGGGATGATAAATTGAAAATTATTTGTTATTTGAAATTTGTTTTTTGTGATTTACACTTAATTCGCAGTAGTACCAAAAATATAATTCTAAAGATAAAGATAATTCCTAATTATACATTATTTGCTCTGCAGTATTTTATCGTATTTATCGGAGTGAGTGGGATCAATTTCTTTAAGAATATTAACAGCTTTGGGTTTATCCATAGGTGAAGCACCTGAATAAATGTTTACAAACTCATCGCATTTTGTATCAAAAATTAATTGCAAAATATATAAGTTAGGTTTATCTCTTTTAACTTTTTTCAAAAGGTCTAAGCTTTCAGAAATAGTAGATCTGCCTTTTTCAAGGTCATCAGCCATAACATCAAGACCATGACGATGATATTTATAAATTGATTCGCGAACTGAACCGTAAGATGAATTTAACAGGTTTTCTACAAACCAATATCTGTTTTTCAAACTTTCAAATGCTTTCCATCCGGGTTCTTTTGTATTTTGAGCATTATTGACAATTGTTTGTGCACTTCCATAATATGGATTTCCACCGTTCAATGCATAAGAATCAAAATCAAGACCGATAATCATGTATGCGTAAAAAGCTAGAACAGAAGTAAGATTCGATGAAAAAGTGTTAATTTGAAAATCTAATGGCTCGGACTCTAGATAGGTGAATTCAAAATCTTTATCAATATAATTTAACAAAGGAGAATCGTATGATGAATGATAAATTGGTCTCCTTGACTGAACTTGTATTGTTGCTTTAAATAGGTCAGTTAAATTCCAATAAGAAATGTTAATCAAAATGCTGCATTCAATTCGCTCCTGAACATTGTAGGTGTAATTAGTCCATTTTGTTTGATTCATAAATTCATAAACAGCAGTCTGGAGAGTTTGAAAAACACGCCTGTCATTAGTTTGAACTTGCTGTGAAGCAATTTGTATCTGACAGTTTAATTCCTGTGAATTAGAATTAATAAATGCAATTAACAAAAAGCTCAGTAAGAATATTTTTTTCATGTACTTAAATTTTGTTATTTGATTGATAGTTAGATTTATAATTTTACTAAGTTTTCAAACTTTATCTTTACTTAACATGGAATGCCCATAGTTTATTCATTTCTTTTAGTATATTTTAGTACATGGGCATTTCAAAAATTTCCGTTTAAAATCTAAAATTACTATTAAAAATTAAAACAAATGCTGTTTGGATAATCTGTTTTTAAAGCAAATCAATGATATCATTTGCTACTTCTTCTTTTGTTTTTAATTCAAAATCAGTAATTTTTTCGTTTTTGTCAATAATTTTTATTTTGTTGGTTATGGATTTAAATCCAGCTCCTTTATCTTTTAATGAATTAAGAACGATAAAATCAAGGTTTTTATTTCTTAATTTCTTTTTTGCATTTTCAATTTCGTTATCAGTTTCTAAAGCAAAGCCTATTAGCACTTGATTTTTGTTTTTTTTCTTTCCTAATTCAGCTAAAATATCTTTGGTAGGTTTAAGTTTAATATTAGCAGATTCTTGTTTTTTCTTGATTTTAAATTCACTAAATTTTTCGGGAGTATAATCAGCAACAGCAGCAGACATAATAACAATATTAGCTTTTGAAAAATTGTTCATACAAGCATCAAACATATCTTCGGCAGAAACAACATCAATTCGAGAAATTCTTTTGTGAGAAACTGTTAATGAAGTTGGCCCTGAAATTAAAATAACATCCGCTCCCCTATTTGCTGCTTCCAAAGCCAAAGAATATCCCATCAAACCGGATGAATGGTTTCCAATAAATCTAACAGGGTCAATAGCTTCATAAGTTGGTCCTGCTGTTATTAAGATGGTCCTACCTTCTAACAAGTTTTTTATTTTAATTTTTTATTAAGAATTTCAATAATTTTTTCAGGCTCTTCCATTCTTCCTGCACCACATAAACCGCTTGCTAACTCACCATCTTTTGCTTCGATAAGTATATTTCCAAAAGATAGTAAGGTTTTGATATTTCTTTGTGTAGAAGGATGTTTATACATATCCAAATCCATGGCAGGAGCAAAATACACCGGGCATTTAGCAGCAAGATAAGTTGTCAGCAGAAGGTTATCGGAAATTCCGCTTGCCATTTTACCAAGAGTGTTGGCACTAAGTGGAGCTATAAGAATTATATCAGCCCAGTCAGCTAATTCTATATGACTATTCCAATTACCATCAATAGGATTGAAGGAATCAATCAAAACGGGGTTTTGCGATAATGTCGATAATGTTAGAAGAGTAACAAAGTCTTTTGCAGAAGGTGTCATTACAACTTTCACTTTGGCTCCTTCTTTTTTTAATAAGCGAATAAGTATAGGAATTTTGTAAGCAGCTATACTGCCTGTAATTCCAATAATGATTTTTTTATTACTTAACATAATTATTGTTATTTATCGCTTTTCCATAAAAAAGTAATGTGTTGTGCAAGAATAATTAAAGGGGACTTCTAATAATTCCTTTCTTTCAAGAAACAAATATAATGAATAA
>CAYLPA010000115.1:0-8404 GCA_964385385.1 uncultured Saprospiraceae bacterium
TTAGACAAAATGCGAAGATAAAATTATAAAAATGCGGAACTATTATTTATTTGGCTCGGAAGTTCTATCAATATCTGTATTTACAAATAAATGTGATACACGCTTTAGCATGAAAGTTTCACTTATTGTTATAGAAGATGTTTTTATTTTTTTAAAAACATGAATTAAATCTAAAGCTTTACGAATTTATCCAAAACAAACTCTCCATCATAAACACTTACTTTTACAAAATAAACTCCTGCCTTAAGTTCTGAAATATCAATTTTATTAATTGATTGTGAGTTTTCAAAAATATAAGTTTCAATTAGTTTTCCAACAATATCATAAAGCTGAATTTTTAAATTTTTTGATGTTTGTTTGTTGAGTTGGATGTTTAGATGGTTTTGGGTGGGATTTGGGAAGATATGAATATTATTTTTATTCAATGCTATTGACTCATTTATACTAAGTGGAGTACTGCAAGTATCTGCTAAAAGCGTTCCATTATATTTTAATAAATAATTTGTAAACTGCCCATTCAAAGTATCTTCACCTGTATTATAGTAAAGTGTATCATTAAAAAAAGCGATATCAGTCCCATATCCTGTTAAAATATTAGTTGTGCCAAAACCACACCAGCGTTTTCCATCCCATTTGGCAAGGGTAAATGCAGGCACATTTCCAGCATAGTAAAAACCTCCACAAACATATAGTTCATTTTTATAAATTGTCATACCATGTATCTGGATATTACTATTATAGGAATTATTAACATCTTGCAAACTAGTTCCTGGTTCTGTCCATGAAGTACCATCCCATTTTTGAATACCACTCCCAATATTACCATCAGTTTTCTTTATCAGTCCTGCTGCATATAATTCATCTTTATATACAAGCATTTGGTTAATAGCATTAAATCCTCCAAAAAATCCCTGTCCAACACTTTGCCAAGTATTGTTTTTATACATGGCGATATCTCTGATATTTTTTTGTTGAATATTAAAATTACCTGCAACATAATAATTACCCTTATATTTAACAATATCAGATGCCCAAGGAGGATAATCACAACTTGGAAAACTAAAAACATTAGACCAAGTATTACCATCCCATTTTGCTATCCCATTCACAGGTATTGAATCAACTTGAGAAAAAAAGCCCATAGCATAAAGAGTATCTTCAATTATTTTAAGATTTATTACAGGATAATCAAAATTACCAATATTTACCCATGAGTTTCCATTATATATTGTTATATGACTAACTTGTACCCCATTTACCTTAGTAAATTCTCCCCCAACTATAAGGTTTCCTTGATAATTTATCATGGTTCGTACTTTCCAGTCAAAATCACCTAAAGTATCCCAAGAATTGCCATCGTATTTTGCAATAGTTTGATGTTCCCATGAATACCATGACTTTAGAACGCTACCAATGTATAATTCATTTTGAGTAGTGTCAACATAAAAGCAGGACAACTCTCTGCCAAATAAATTTGTAGGCAAACCGGAAGGAAGCCAATTATTATTTTGTGAGAATAATAAATTAGCAAAGAAAATTAAAAGCAAAATATTTATAAAATATCTCATAAACTACATTTTAACAAACTTCTCCAAAACAAACTCATCATTACCCACACCAACCTTAATAAAATAAACACCAGACTTTAATTCTGAAATATCAATTTTATTATGTGGTTGAACGTTTTTTAAACTATAAGATTTTATTTGTTTTCCAACAATATCATAAAACTGAATTTCTAAATCCTTTGATAATGGATTGTTGAGTTGGATGTTTAGATAGTTTTGGGCGGGGTTGGGGAAAATGTGAATATTATTTTCATTCAATGCTATTGACTCATTTATGCTAAGGGGAGTACTGCAAGTATCTATTTGCAAAACTCCTTTTGACCTGATAATGAAATTAGTAAATTGACCATTTAATGTATCTCCGGCTTTAACAAATATTGTGTCATGATAAAAGTCCATTGTTGTACAATAACCATTTATAGTATCCGTAGTTCCCGGTAGAGTATATGCCCCCTCACCATTTAAACCAAACCCACACCATGTTGAGCCATTCCATCTGGCAATGCCCATTGCCGGGACATCGCCGGCATAATTAAATACACCGCTTACATATAATTCATCATTATGTATAAGCATGTCGTGAACTATTACATTGCCACCATAATTATTTTTATAGAACTTCAAACTTGTGCCAACCTCAGACCAGGAAAAGCCATCCCATTTTTGTATTCCATGCCCAGCATTACCATCAGGTTTTCTAATTAAGCCGGCAGCATATAATTCTCCTTTATAAACTGCTAAACGATTAACACCATTAAAACCTCCAAAAAATCCTTGCCCAACATTTTGCCATAAATTATTTTTGAACATGGCAATATCCCTGATGTTTTGTTGTTGAGAATAAAAATTACCTGACACATATGTGATTCCATTACATTTAACTACATCATAAACAAAAGGTTCATCATAATTTGGAAAAGAATAAACATCTGACCATGTATTGCCATCCCATTTTGCTATCCCATTTATAGATATTGAATCAACATGGGATATATAACCCATAGCATAAAGAGTATCATCAATTATTTTAAGATTTATTACAGGATAATCAAAATTTCCAATATTCACCCATGATGTTCCATCAAACATTGTAATATACCCAACAGATATACCATTAACCTTGGTAAACTCTCCCCCAACTATAAGATTCCCTTTATAATTTATCATAGTACGTATTTTCCAATTAAAATCACCTAAAGTATCCCAAGAATTTCCATCGTATTTTGCAATAGTTTGATGATCCCATGAATACCATGACTTTAGAACGCTACCAATATAAAGTACATTTTCAGAAGTGTCAGAATATAAGCATGAAATATCCATTCCATACAAACTATCCGGTAAGCCGGCAGGAAGCCAATTATTATTTTGTGAGAATAATGAATTAGTAAAGAAAATTAAAAGCAAAATATTTATAAAATATCTCATAAACTACATTTTAACAAACTTCTCCAAAACAAACTCATCATTACCCACACCAACCTTAATAAAATAAACACCAGACTTTAATTCTGAAATATCAATTTTATTATGTGGTTGAACGTTTTTTAAACTATAAGATTTTATTTGTTTTCCAACAATATCATAAAACTGAATTTCTAAATCCTTTGATAATGGATTGTTGAGTTGGATGTTTAGATAGTTTTGGGCGGGGTTGGGGAAAATGTGAATATTATTTTCATTCAATGCTATTGACTCATTTATACTAAGTGGAGTACTGCAAGTATCTATTTGCAAAACTCCTTTTGACCTGATAATGAAATTTGTAAACTGACCATTTAAAGTATCTCCGGCTTTAACAAATAGTGTGTCATGATAAAAGTCCATTGTTGTACAATAACCATTTAAAGAATCCGTAGTTCCAGGCAGAGTATTAGCCCCCCAACCATTCAAACCAAAGCCACACCATGTTGAGCCATTCCATTTGGCAATGCCCATTGCCGGGACATCGCCGGCATAATTAAATACACCGCTTACATATAATTCATCATTATGTATAAGCATGTCGTGAACTATTACATTGCCACCATAATTATTTTTATAGAACTTCAAACTTGTGCCAACCTCAGACCAGGAAAAGCCATCCCATTTTTGTATTCCATGCCCAGCATTACCATCAGGTTTTCTAATTAAGCCGGCAGCATATAATTCTCCTTTATAAACCGCTAAACGATTAACACCATTAAAACCTCCAAAAAAACCTTGCCCTACACTTTGCCATGTATTGTTTTTATACATGGCAATATCCATGATGCTTTGTTGTTGAGAATAAAAATTACCTGACACATATATAACTCCATTATATTTAGTTATATCATAAACCCAAGGTTGATTATCTGTTTTTGGAAAAGAATAAACATCTGACCATGTATTGCCATTCCATTTGGCTATTCCGTTTATGGATATTGAATCAATATGTGACAAATAACCCATAGCATAAAGAGTATCATCAATTATTTTAAGATTTATTACAGGATAATCAAAATTTCCAATATTCACCCATGATGTTCCATCAAACATTGTAATATACCCAACAGATATACCATTAACCTTGGTAAACTCTCCCCCAACTATAAGATTCCCTTTATAATTTATCATAGTACGTATTTTCCAATTAAAATCACCTAAAGTATCCCAAGAATTTCCATCGTATTTTGCAATAGTTTGATGATCCCATGAATACCATGATTTAAGAACACTTCCAACATAAATTACATCATTTGCTGTGTCAGAATATAAGCATGAAATATCCAATCCATATAAACTATCCGGTAAACCGGCAGGAAGCCAATTATTGTTTTGTGCATTTGAAAACACAAATACAAAACACAAGTAAAAAACTAATAAATAATGTTTCATAACTATAATTTCATTAGTTTACTAGAATGATTTATTTCTGGGCTATTTACATGAATTATATATACTCCTTTGTCTAATTCATTTATACTCATTGAGTAAATTTTAGAACCATTATCAATCCACTTTGTATCAGTTTTAACCAGTCTGCCGGTATAATCAAAAATTGAGATTTCAATTTGTTGATTAACATTTGACATTATTGTTAGATTAAATTCATTGGAAGTTGGATTGGGGTATACATGTACGTGATTTGGATTATTATTTATAAATTCATTTGTGCCAACCATATTTCCAATACATTGTTTGGCAATAAAAGCATCATTATATCCTTGATTAAATGTTGGATCATAATAAGCGTTATTACCCGGGTTAAATAGTGGTATATTAAGTCCTCCTACAGTTGTAGAACAAGATGAGGTAATTCCAGTAAAGAATAAATCATTGTTATTGATTACTAAATCGGAAATTAAATCACCTTCTGAATGAGTATTATCACCTCCAAAGAAAGTCCCATATATCAAATTATGTGCTGAATTAAATCCCAAGATGCAAGCATCTCGTGTAAACTGAGGTATTATTCCAAGTGTCAGACTCGGTTGATTATACATAGATTGTTCAGCAATTATTGGAAAGTTAGCGTTTCCTGTTGAACCTCCAATTAAGATTTTATTAGACGAATTAATATCAATGGCATTCAAATGAACTTGACCTGTTCCAGATCCACTAATAAATGTACTCCACATTAAGGAATAATTACTTGCATTGAACTCCATTATATATCCCGCATGATCGCTCCACGTATTGGTAGGCGGACCATAATAATAACCTGGTAAACTATTATCAACCGGAAAATCACTACTTGGAGTAGCTCCTACGAGATAAATATTATTCTGATTATCAAACGCAATACTATTACCTGCATCTCCAGAAAGCACCCACTCATCATTAGAGCCTCCTATAAGCGTTGCCCATTGTCTTACTCCTGAACTAGAAAATTTCACAATCCAATCATCATTATTACCTCCTAATGAATTATCATAATAGGCATTATTTCCAGGATCTAGAGTTGGAAAATTACTACTACCAGTTACACCATGAACATAAACATTGTTTTGTGCATCAACCTTTACTGTTCTTCCTTTCTCCCAATTGCTTCCACCATAGAATGTGCACCATGTCAAGAAACAATTATTGTCAAACTTGGCAATAAATGCATCAGTAATTCCTGCTATAGATTGATTATATGCCCCTGTCAATGTTTTTACAGGGAAATTAGTGGTTCTTCCATGACCAACAATATAAAAATTACTACCATTGTCAAAGTCTAAACTTAATACTTGATCTCCTCCTGTACTTCCGAAATAAATTGCCCATTGTGAAAATCCACCAGTATTAAATTCAAGGATGAAGCCAACGCCTGCTGAACCTGTATAAGTACTAGTTGGTTGAGCTCCTGTTTTTGGCTTTAATGGAAAATCATTTGCACAAGTTGTGCCAACAATAAAAATATTACCATTACTCTTACACTTTACATCATTACCTATTTGGTGATCGGTACCACCATAGTAAGTACTCCAATCTAATTTATGATTTATTAGAAATTTTGATATAAACACTTTATTACCATTGGCATTGTTAGAAGAGCTATTACCTTGTATTGGAAAATCTGAGCTTGTAGTTTCTCCAGTAATATATTGATTATTATTGTTATTAACATCAATTCCTCGAGCACTTTCACCAGTGTTTCCTCCAAAATAAGTACCCCAACATAATCCAGGGTCATCATAGAATTGTAATTCTCCCCCCCAATCCACCTGAATCACCAAATCCAATGATGAGTTATAGCTACCAATATCAAAACTAATCTCAGTACCATTAATATCATAATCAGGCTGCCATCCTAATGTTACTTTATTACCGTTTGCATCAATTTGAAATGCTGTTGCCTGTGGTTGTAATATGTCATCAAGGTCAGTATTAATAATTAGTTCATCGCTTCCACCCAAACTTAGACTATTTGCTCCTGTATAGTTAAGTTTAATTAATGAAGGTACTCCTCCCGGTTTTACAATAATATAATATTTTAATCCTACATTATTGCTTGCAAACAATATGTCAATATTTTCAAAAACATCTTTATAAATCAATCTGTCATAGTTTTGAACTCTTTCTCGTCCTTCGGGTATATGTCCAAGATAATAGTTTGTGTAATTTTCGTTTACATACATTGCCCTGACTTTGGTATCATCAGATGCATCAACAAAACTCATATCAACTCTACTGTAGTCCTGTGTTTCCTCATCTTCGTTTCTATATGTGAAAACATAGGATAATTTATCATTTGCAAAATATAATGAGGGATTTGAATGTTGTGAATAATACTTAATGTCAGGTACTGCGTTTTGGCTTGTATTAAGTAACTGCTCACGATTTTCAATAAATGCCATTGAAGAAGAAAGAGCTTCGTTATCAGGTGGAATAATTACTTCCTGTTCGGAATATTTTACCGTTAGATAATGATAGTCTGCTCCATTCAAACTTTGTCCGACAACTACAATATCACCATTAAAATCAATACAAATGTCTGTGGCAAAATCATTGTCATTTGGAATTCCATTATGTCCTATTTCCCATAATAAATTTCCGCTTGCATCATATTTCAATGTGTAAAAATCAAGATTGTGTCCATTGTAGCTTTCACCTGTAACATAAATATTCCCGCTATTGTCGAGAGCTAATCCTGTGCCTTTGTCGTTTCCATCACTTGAATTATTAAATGTTTCAATCCATTGTTGTGTGCCTGAGCTATTATATTTAATAGTTACATAATCTGTTCCTTGGCTATTTGAGGTTGAATAACCTGTAACGTAAACATTTCCATTGTAATCAACATCTATTGCATTTGCAATATCATCAAGATTATCGTTTCCATTGTAAGTAGCTGACCACATAACAACAAGGTCGGTGTCGAGTTTCATTGTAAAATAATCATAATCGTTATTTTGATTTACAACTCCACCTGTAACATATACATTACCAATTGCATCAATACTTAAATCCATTATTTTATCAATTCCGGCTCCGGAAGAATTTGATATATTTACACCATTGAAAGTTCCTGAACCTCCATCAAATTCGCAAATTGCATATTCCCACTCAGTGGCAGATGTTTGAGCACCACCAGCCACAACAACAATATCATCATAAGTACGAATTTTGTTTGAAACATCATTCAGGTTTGCATTATTATAAGTATTTGACCATTGAAGAGTTCCTGCATCATCATATTTCAGAACAAGGAAATCGTAAAGTGTTCCGCTTTGTGTACAAGCACCTGATATGTAAACGTTATTTTCTTGGTCAGAAACTATATCAATTCCAAAATCGTCTCCAGAGGCATTTCCATTGTAAGTTCTAACCCACTGCAATACTCCACTTTGATTATATTTTATTGTAACGCAATTGTTTTGTTGAGTTGTGTGAAATATTGTCCCCGTAATGTAAATATTACCGTTATTATCAAAACATAATGATGAAGCTGCTGCATCGCCATTTGTTGCTCCTGAATATTGTTGAACCCAAAGTTGAGTTCCTTCAGCATCATATTTTGTCAATAAAATATCATAATTACCAGTAGCGTTAACAGTAGCACCAGCGACAAACACATTTCTGTTATAGTCGGTTTTTGAAATGTTTTTGTAAAAAAGATTTTGTGTTCCTTCGTAACTTGTCCATTCTTCAAAAACTACAGGGTTTTGTGCAGCTAAGTTACAGACAAGAAATAAACAAATGAAACAAGAAAGGATTTTTGTTTTCATGGCTTTAAGATTCGGTTAAACATTATATTTATTAATTCAGTTTTAATAAAAAGCTAATCAAATAGTTCATTTTTTTCAAAGGTAAGAATTAATTTTTATATTACAAATCACTAGCATCCGAAAGTCTTAATTTTAATAAGCCCTTAGAATCCCATATAT
>CAYLPA010000116.1:0-6162 GCA_964385385.1 uncultured Saprospiraceae bacterium
TTTTAAATTGTTATATCTTTACAAAAAATTAAAAGATGAACAGTAAGTATCGAATAATTTTTATGGGCACACCTGCCTTTGCTGTTCCTTCCCTCGAAATTTTAGTTAAAAATAATTATAATGTTGTTGCAGTTATTACTGCTCCTGACAAGCCAGCAGGCAGAGGAAAAATCATTTCACAATCGGAAGTAAAAAAATATTCTCTTGAAAAAGGTTTAAACATTTTGCAACCTACTAATTTAAAGGACCAAAATTTCATAAAAGATTTAGAACTCCTTAAAGCCGATTTGCAAGTTGTTGTTGCTTTTCGAATGCTTCCTGAAATTGTTTGGAATATGCCCAAACATGGTACAATTAATCTTCATGCTTCACTCCTACCACAATATCGTGGTGCCGCTCCAATAAATTGGGCTATTATAAATGGTGAAAAACAAAGTGGTGTTACAACATTTTTTATAAATAATAAAATTGATGAAGGAAATATTATTTTTACTAAAATAGTTGAAATTGAAGAAAACGAAACTGCCGGAGAACTCCATGACAAATTAATGAATATCGGTCCAACATTATTGCTAAAAACCGTAGAAAACATCCAACAAAACAAAGTAAAAATAAGCATTCAATCTGTAAAAGATAATAGCATAAAACTTGCTCCAAAAATTTGCAAAGATATGTGCAGAGTAAATTGGAATGATAATATTGATAATATTCATAATTTTATTAGAGGATTAAGTCCTTACCCTGCCGCCTTCACAAATTTGATTTCTCCTGATGGAAATATTTTCTATGTTAAAATTTTTAAATCAACAAAAGAAAAAACAAAAAACAAAGAAAATATTGGCAAAATCTTTACAAACGAAAAAAATCAACTTAAGATTTCTGCTAAAGATGGACTAATAAATATATTAGAAATTCAACAATCTTGTAAGAAAAAGATGAAAATTGATGAGTTTCTACGTGGCGTTGAAATTAATAATAGCTGGAAAACACAGCAATAAATCAATAAAATTGTTCTCTTTATCAGTAATAATAGGCGTTTCAGCCCTGAGTTATTAACAAAACATGTGAATTTATTAACAAAATCAACTATTTTAGTAAATAAAATTTGGTTTTACCTATAAATAATTTTACTTTTGTTTTATATATAAATTATTTTTAATTAAAAAATTTTACAAAATGAACAAAGCTGAATTAATTAACGCAATGGCAGAAAATGCCGATTTGACAAAAGCTGATGCTAAAAAAGCATTAGAAGGTTTCATTGGTGCAACTTCAAACGCTCTAAAAAAAGGTGAAAGAGTAGCATTAGTTGGCTTCGGTTCTTTCTCAGTTTCCAAAAGATCTGCAAGAAAAGGTCGTAATCCTCAAACAGGAAAAGAAATTCAAATTGCTGCTAAAAAAGTTGTAAAATTTAAAGCAGGTAATGATTTAACAGAAAAGGTTAAATAATTTTTCCTTTTTGTAAAAAAAACTCCGGTTGAATAATCGGAGTTTTTTTTTATGAAATTTATTCTTAATTTTCTGATGTTTTATTGATAGTTTTATTACATTTCTTGAATCTATTTTTTAAATAATGCAAAAGTCATTTAATAATATTGATACAAAGAATCAACTCATTGCTTATCTTTCAGAGTTTGTTAGCGAAAATAAAAAGGAAAAGATAAATGAAATAGTAAAGCATCGTACTCGCCATATTACTGTTGTTCTCGAAGATATTTTCCAAACACAAAATGCCAGCGCAGTTTTAAGAAGTTGCGATTGTTTTGGAATTCAGGATGTTCATATCATTGAAAATCGAAATAAATATAATGTAAATCCTGATGTTGCTCTTGGCTCATCAAAATGGTTAGACCTTATAAAATATAACAAAAAAGAAAATAATACTGAAGATTGTTTGCTTGAATTGAAAAGAAAAGGATACAAGATAATTGCAACTTCACCAAATAAAAACGATTGTTTGATAGACGAATTAAATATTCAAGAAAAATTTGCTCTTGTTTTCGGCACAGAACTTAATGGTTTATCTGACATTGCTTTTAAACATGCTGATGGTTTTATAAAAATTCCTATGCATGGATTTACTGAAAGTTTTAATATCTCTGTTTCTGTTGCCATGTGTTTGCATTATCTTTCAGAGAAGCTCAGAAAATCTGAAATTCTTTGGCAACTATCAGATGAAGAAATAATTGACATAAAAATTAATTGCTTAAAAAATGCGATAAAAAAAGTTGAGTTATTGGAAAAGGATTTTTATAAGAATTTGAAAAATAAATAGTGAAATTATTTTATTAAATTTATCATTTTATAAATTTCAAAATCTATGGGACAATCATTATCAAAAATTTATGTGCATTTAATATTCGGAACCAAGAATCATCTCCCTTTAATCAAAGAAGATTTCGAGAAAAGACTTTGGTCATATTTGGCAGGAGCTTTTAAGAAATATGACAGCCCTGCAATAATTATTAATGGTGTTTCCAACCATGTTCATATACTTTTTGTTCTTTCAAAAAATATTGCATTAGCAAAATTAATCGAAGAAGTTAAAAAGCAATCTTCAAAATGGGCAAAGGAAGCAGGTGAAAATAATAAAAAATTTACCTGGCAAATTGGTTATGCTGCATTTTCAATAAGCAGTTCAAAAGTTGATGTAGTAAAAGAATATATCGAAAAGCAAAAAGAACACCATAAAAAGAAAACTTTTAAAGAAGAAGTTGAAGAGTTTTTTGAACAATACGATGTTATTGCATATAAAGAAAAATATTTCTGGACATGAATTCTCTCACTCTTTCAGAGTGTTTTTTTGTCGTATCATCTATTCTTGGGGCTTCACCCCAAGCTAATATGTCAAAGACTTTCAGTCTTATTTAAAATACAAAAAACGAACAACCTGAAAAACTAAAATTATTTAGCTTGAAACAACTTCCCTGGCTAATCAGTCAAAAATTTTCAGTCTTATTTTAAATTAAAAAATAACAACCTGAAAAGGTGATACAACATAGCTTGAAACAACTTCCTTAATTAATCAGTCAAAAACTTGTAGTCTTATTTTAAATTATAAAACACAGCCTGAAAGGCTGATATAACATAGCTTGGGACAACGTCCCAAGTTAAAAATGCACCACCCCCACTTCAGCCTGAAGGGCTGAGAGAAAAGAAGATTTTGCTTTGTAAATTAATTCTATTTTAATAAAACTCAAATATTAATTCTCTCACTCTTTCAGAGTGTTATTTTTGTCACATCATCTATTCTTGGGGCTTTGCCCCAAGCTAATATGTCAAAGACTTTCAGTCTTTTTTAAAATTAAATAGAACAACCTGAAAGGCTGACACAACTTAGCTTGGAACAACGTCCCAAGTTGAAAAAGCACAAACTAATTTCAGACTGAAAGGCTGAGAGAAAAGAAAAATATTAACTAAAAAAAATCAAAATAAAATAACTTTTAAAATTATATAAATCATTCTACCAAAATCTTCATCAAATTATCTTCTGAAATTATTGGAATTCCAAGTTTATTTGCTTTTTCAAGTTTCGAAGGTCCCATATTTTCTCCGGCAAGCACAAAATCTGTTTTCGATGAAATTGAACTTACATTTTTTCCACCATTATCTATTATTATTTGTTTTATTTCATCACGAGAAATACTGAAAATACCACTAACAACAAAGTTTTTATTTATTAATTTATCAGTTTTGATATTAGAGTTATCATTGATTATTTCAAACTGCAATCCTGCATTTTTTAGCAATTCAAAGATTTTCAAGTTTCTTTCATCATTAAAATATTGAACGATACTTTCGGCAATTTTTTCTCCAATTTCTTCAACTTCTTTTAGTGCTTCAAAATCAGCTTTGATGATTGCTTCAATGTTTTCAAAATGTTTCGCAAGTGTTTTAGCAACAGTTTCGCCAACATATCTTATTCCAAGTGCATACAACACTCTTTCAAAAGGAACATTCTTAGACTCTTCAATTGCATTAAGAATATTTTCAACAGTTTTCTCTTTAAACTTAACAATCCTGCTTTTCCCTGTATCTTCATTAATATATTCTCTTTCCAATCCAAACAAATCATCATAGGATAAACTATATAAATCCGCAATATTATTTATAAGTCCATTATCATAAATAATTTCAATTTTCCCTTCTCCCAAACTATCAATATTCATAGCTTTTCTTGATATAAAATGTTCGATTTTTCCTTTAATTTGTGGAGGGCATTCAATTTCATTAGGGCAATAATGATTTACTTCACCTTCTTTTCTAATAAGTTTTGTTCCACATTCGGGACAGTTCTCAATAAATTTAACGATTTCTGAATTCTCTTTTCTTTTTTCTAAATCAACTGCAATAATTTTTGGAATTATCTCTCCACCTTTTTCAACAAAAACCACATCCCCTACCCTGACGTCAAGATTTTTTATAATATCAGCATTGTGTAAAGTTGCTCTTTTCACTGTTGTTCCTGCCAATTGAACAGCTTCAAGATTTGCTACGGGAGTAATTGCGCCGGTTCTTCCAACCTGATAACTTATTGACAATAATTTTGTAGCAATTCTATCGGCTTTAAATTTATATGCAATTGCCCAGCGTGGTGATTTTGCTGTTGATGCAAGCTGCTTTTGTTGTTCAAAGGAATTTACTTTTATAACAATTCCATCAATTATGTAAGGAAGAATATTTCTGTTTTTATCCCATTCTTTTATAAAATTAAAAACTTCATCAATATTTCTGCATTTCGCAATATATTGTGAAACTTTCAATCCCCAATCTTTTGCTTTATTAAGATTTTTATAATGAGTATTAAAAGGAAGATTGTCTCCCAGAAGATAATACAAATAACAATCTAAAGGTCTTTTAGCCACTTCTTTTGAATCTAACATCTTCAAACTTCCCGATGCAGAATTTCTTGGATTAGCAAACGCAGTTTCTCCAGCAATTTCTCGTTCTTCATTTAATTTTATAAAACCTTCAAGTGGGAATAAAATTT
This sequence comes from uncultured Saprospiraceae bacterium, assembly GCA_964385385.1. Taxonomy (GTDB): domain Bacteria; phylum Bacteroidota; class Bacteroidia; order Bacteroidales; family CAYLPA01; genus CAYLPA01. Next base: position 4,991 of record CAYLPA010000116.1, read on the forward strand.
CACCACGAATTTCAAATTCATCAGGAAAATCATTTCCGCTTAACTTTATTGGAATGCTTTTAATTGTTTTAACATTAGCAGTTACATCATCACCTTTCACTCCGTCACCACGCGTTACTGCGTGAGATAATCTTCCGTTTATATATGTCAAGCCAATTGCAACTCCATCATATTTCAATTCACAAACATATTCATAATCGTTACCAATCTGCTTTTTCACTCTTTGGTCAAAATCCAAAAGTTCGGCTTCAGAGTATGTGTTTCCCAGCGAAAGCATTGGATATTTATGTACAACATTATTAAATTTCTTTGTTATTTCTCCACCTACTCTTTGAGTTGGGGAATCGGGGTCGAAAAATTCAGGATGTTCTGCTTCAAGTTTTACAAGTTTTTCAAGAAGCATATCAAAATCATAATCACTAATTTCGGGTTGAGAAAGAACATAATAATTGTGATTATGCTCATTTATTTCTCTTCTTAACTTCTCTATGAGTTCTTTTACTTCTTTTTTTATCATTGGTCTTTCGAAAATATATTTTTTAAAAAAATAATTACAAATATACGAGTTTTACAACAATTTATTTACAGAAATCATAATTTCGGGCGAATCATTATTTGGTGAATTTACCAGCTTAGATACTTCAAAATATTTCATCAATTCCGATGGATATGGATTCAATAATTTTAAGGCATCATTAACAGCAATTTTACTTATCCATTTTCTTTCATCTTCAGGATTTAAAATTACAGGCATACGATGATGAATATCCTGCATAAGTTCATTTGCTTCTGTTGTGATAATGGAAAAAGATTTTATTGTTTCTCCTTCAGAATTTTTCCAAACATCCCAAATCCCAGCCATAGCAAAAGGAGAATCATCAGAAAGTGTTATTCTGTATGGAACTTTCTCTTTTCCAAGTTTTCGCCATTCATAAAATCCATCACTCAAAACAAGACATCTTTTTTGTTTCAGCGAATTTTTAAATGAAGGCTTTTCTGCAATTGTTTCAGCTCTGGCATTTATTAATTTATTTCCAATTGATTTATCCTTTGCCCAAAAAGGAATTAATCCCCACTTGAAAAAACTCAAATTATCAGGTGCTTCATTTGAGATTACCGCAAGATTTTGAGATGGAGCACAATTATATCTTTGTTTATAAATTGAATTAATA
>CAYLPA010000116.1:6262-8197 GCA_964385385.1 uncultured Saprospiraceae bacterium
CGCAAGATTTTGAGATGGAGCACAATTATATCTTTGTTTATAAATTGAATTAATAACGCTTATATTAAAACGGTCTTCAATAATTTTATCTGAAGGTGAAAACGAAAATCTTCCACACATAACTTAAATTTTATAATTTAAATTTATTATTAGATTTTAATTCTGTCATTTACTTCGTGTCATTTGCTTCGCTGTCATTATGTTTTTAATGACAATTGAATGAAAAGCAAATAACCATTAATAATAGACAAATTAAATAATTCATACAAAACATACAAATAATAAGAGAAATCTTAATTTCAGATTTTAATCTCCAAAATATCATTCCAATTCGTGGTATAACAAGGCGACAATTGTTCTTGTTTCATTTTCCACTTTCTGTCCAATCCCTGAACAGCAAATTTAACTTTATTTCTACCCATCAAATCATTTAATTTATCGACAGATTTCATTAGTTTTTTATTTTTTTCACGGTCAATTGTATCCCAGAGAGAAGTCTGAATATTTTCTTCGGGGACTAAATCATTTACTATAACACCGGATTTTTTATATTTATAAGCATTCCTGAAAATCATTTTTAAAGCTATGGCAGCATAATGAATCATCTCGGAAGTATCGTTTGATGCAACAGGAAATTTTATTGTTTTCCCGTTTATGTATTGAGGACCTTTTGAAAATTTATTCGTCATAACAAAAACAGTAATTGCACGGGCACAGGACTTTTGTTTTCTCAATTTTTCAGCACATGACGACACAAAGTTGCTTGTAGCCTGAAGAACATCATCATATTTTTCCAAGGGCTTCCCATAGGAACGTGAAGTAAGAATAGCTTTTTTCCCAACAGGCATAGAATCTAAAGTATAGCATGGCTCACCTCGCAATTCTTTCACAGTACGAAGCCCAACAACACTCATATTTTTCCTAACCCAACTATCTTTAGCATTTCGTAAATCAAATGCCGTTTTGATTTGATTTTTGTATAAAAATTTACTGTACTTTCTGCCAACTCCCCAAACTTCATCAACAGGAGTTTGTTTCAATATTTTTTCAACCAAATCGGGAGAAGTCATTTCAAAAACACCATTATTTTCTAAATGTTTTTTTGCATAATGATTTGCAACTTTTGAAAGCGTTTTGGTGGAAGCAATTCCAACAGATACAGGAATTCCAACCCATTTATAAATTGTTTGTTTTATGTGAATACCAAATTCCGAAAAGTTCTTTTCATACAAATCCGATATGTCAATAAAAGCTTCATCAATAGAATAAATTTCAATGTCGGGAGAGATAAGAACAAGAGTGTTCATCACACGTTGAGACAAATCACCATATAAGGCATAGTTTGATGAAAATATATTTACATTATGTTTTTCGAGCAAAGTAGCATTTTTGAATACCGGCACACCCATCTTTATTCCTAAAGCTTTTGCTTCGTTAGAGCGTGAAATAATCACACCGTCATTGTTTGATAAAATAACAATGGGTTTGCCTTCTAATTTAGGATTAAAAACCCTTTCACAAGAAGCATAGAAATTATTACAATCAACTAAAGCAAAAACCTTTGACATAAAATAAATAATAAATTTTTCGACAATAAAGATAAGTTTTTTTCAGAATTTATTTGCTATTTTAAAAAAGATTTTTTCAGATAATAAGTCAGTAGTGTCCGATAAAAATTAATGGTTTTAATAAAGGATGTAAATTACACCAATCAATTTTTGCCTCGCTCCTAAAGGATGAATTGATTCTTAGTAATTTACATCCTTTAGGACAGAGGAAAAGAAATTACTAAGAATTAATTCAATCTTTTTCAAAAAATAGAACCCTGTTTTCTTCTAATACTCCTGGATTTTTCATTAAAATTTATCGGACACCAAGTAATAATAAGTATATGATTTTCTTCGATTAGCCACAATTTTGTTAATTTTGCAAACT
>CAYLPA010000117.1:0-8176 GCA_964385385.1 uncultured Saprospiraceae bacterium
GAACAAAGGACATTTTTGGCAGTTTTCAACTTCTTGCCTTAGCTGTTCAAATTCTTTTTCCATGATTTGATATTTTGTTTTGCAAAGTTAATGATTTTTTTTTTAATAAAGAATTGTTTGCTTTATTCCAGCCTGTTAATTTGGGTTTAACTGGATTAGAAAGTTTTGTTTTAGATATTTTTTATCCCAATATTTTAGAATTTTATTAATGAAATAAAAAATTTGTAGGAATACAATTATTTGTTAACTTTGCATAATATTAAATATAATGTAAAGTACACTTTAAAAATTATTGAGTATGTTGTTTGACAGAAAATTGATTAAAGACATAGAACCATTTTTATACACTTCAGATATAATTGTTATTCATGGTGCTAGACAAACAGGAAAAACATCTTTGTTAAAAATCATACAAAACATACTATCAAACGAGAATTGTTATTACTTTGACCTAGAAGACAGCAGGTTTAAAATGTTATTAGAAGAAGGAATTGATTCTGTAATAAATTATTTAAAGCAAAAGGGAATATATAAACAAAGTAAAATAAACTACTTGTTTATTGATGAGATACATTATCTTTCAAATCCTTCATCTTTTTTAAAATTGGCTAAGGATTACCATACTGAAATAAAAATGATTGTATCTGGCTCATCCAGTTTTGAAATTAAAAGCAAATTTAAAGATAGTCTTGTTGGTAGAACAATAAATTTTGAGTTGTTTCCACTGGATTTTGAAGAGTTTCTTTGGTTTAAGAAAAAATCATATAATTTAAAAGATACAATTAATGATAAGGTTGTTATTGGTGAATTACAAACTTTATATAAAGAGTATGTATTGTTTGGAGGTTATCCAAAAATTGTTATTACTGAAGAAATCGAAATAAAAGAAAAATATTTACAACAAGTTATAGATACTTATATTAAAGGAGATATAAGAGATCTTGCCAATATTCGTCATATTGATAAATTTAACAAAATGCTTCATATACTTGCTAATCAAACCGGACAGTTGTTGAATGTGGTTGAACTTGCCAATACAACCAGAATTGCACGGCAAACAGTTGAAGAATATTTGTTTATACTGCAACAGACTTATATAATAAAACTTGTCCAACCATTTTCAGGAAATATTAGGTCGGAATTGTTTAAAACACCAAAGATTTTTTTCTATGATACCGGAATAATGAATATGCTATCGAAAAGATATTTGCCTGCTAACATTGAAGGTGCTGCTTTTGAAACAGCTGTATATTCAGATTTAATAAAAAATTTAGGCCATTCAAATATTAATTATTGGCGCACTGTAAACAAACAAGAAATAGATTTTATTCTTTCATTGAAAAATATAATTATTCCTGTGGAAGTTAAATTAAATTCAAACAGTTTTAATTATTCCCCTATAAAATACTTCTCCCAGAAGTATAGTTGCAAGCAAAGGTTCTGTATTAGCCTTAAAGGCGAGCTGACTAAGAAAGATTTTAAGGTAAAAAATATATTTCCTTGGGGAATTTACTCAATGTTTTAGTCTTTTTGTAAAATTGAATAAAAAAAAACCGCTCAAAAATTGAACGGTTAATAATTAAAATCACACTGTTATTGGAAATATAAAAACACAATTTAATTATTCTCTTCCAACGAAAAATTCTATAGTTTTTGAACTTTCGTTTCCTAATTTATCCTGAGTTTTGATTACAACTGTATAGAATTTTTTGCTACGGAAATGACTGATTTCAGAGATGTCAAGAGTATAAGGGCTTGAATAATCTTTAAAAGCTGAGCCGTTAACAGAATAAAGAATTCTGTGAGTTCCGCAATGTGTATCAGTTGCACCTACATAAAGGCGTGTATAATTAGGATAAACACTATAAGTTTGTCCTCCTTTGCTTCTTGTTCCGATTTGTTTAATACTGAAATTTGTATAAATCACCGGAGGAGTATTATCTACAAAGAATTCACTTTCTTTGATTTGTTCTTTATTGTTAACTCTGTCGGTTGTATGGAAATTTATTTTGTGGTGTCCTTCTTTCGAAACTGTGATAGGCGAAGAATAGATATTTCCTGCTTTTCCGTCAACACCGTACTCTGTTTGTTTTACACCCGATTGATAATCGTGGAAAAATAAAGTAATTTTTGTGTCTTTATTTATAAACAAAGTATCTCTGGAAAAAAATTGTGGACTGCCATATTTTATTCCTGTAGTTGGATTTATGTTATCCATATAAACTGTTAGAACTTTATTTTTGCTTTTGTTTGTAACCTTGTCAGTTCCGTAATAAGTAGTAGTATGAACTCCGTTTTTTTCAGGCATTTTATAAGCAGAGCTAAAAGTTGTTTTTCCTGAATAATCTATCAAATAAGTGATGCTTTCAACACCAGCTTTGTTATCGCTTGCTGTTAGATTGATTTTTGTTCTTGGTGAAATATATTTGTATTTGCCGTGATACTGGTCTCCTTGAATAGCATATTCAACCACAGGTGGAATTTTATCGAGATAAAATTTATATGTGTTTTGGGTTTCAATATTCAAAACATTGTCGGTGGAGTAATATGTTAAAGTATGGTCTCCATCGCTGAGACTCCATAAAGAAATATCATTAGAATGAATTAATGCATTTCTTCCGTCAAAGAAATATTTTGTGTTTTTTACACCTGCAAGATTATCAGATTTTGTTAATGTAATTTTTGCTTTTGGTGAAAGAATATCACCTAATTTTGGTTGGCTTGTTGAATGATTTGTTTTGGGATTACTTAAGTCAACAATAAAATCTTTTGATGTAGGATTTTCAGCATTTCCAACATTGTCGCTTGCATAATATTTCAGATTGGTTTGACCTTCTTTATTAAGAGGAATTGATGTGCTGTAATTTTGATAAGCTCTTGATTTGATTGAATAATAAGTTTTTTCAACTCCCGAAACAGCGTCTTTAGATGTTAAATCAACATTAAGTCCTTTTCCGTAATAGATGGTTCCTGATTTATAATACTTGGGAGCACCGTGAAATTTAGACCATGTATTAGGTGCTTTTCCGTCAGCATAAACTTCAAAAACTATGTGTCGTTGAGGTTGAACTGTTCTTCTGGTTTCAGGGTCAACAGCCCAAGGTGATTTAATTGTATTCATGCCCTCTGTATCAAAAAACATGGGATTTGTGTATTTTTCTGTTTGCTTGCTTTTCAGCATATGTGCATTTTCTGTTCCATCAGCAGAAGTAGATAGCGTAAGATAGACAGGAAGTGCTTTGTTGATATAAAAGTTGCCTTCGGCATCTGTGTAGGTTCTTTTTTTGTGATTTTGTTGAGTTTGTGCGTTAATACAAAAAACACCAAAAATTAACGCTAATAAGGTTAAGGTAAATTTTTTATTCATAACTTTATATTAATTAAAATTTAATAAGTTCCAAACTTACAAAAAAAATACGTACGAACAAATATATGGTTACGTTTTTTTTGATAAGAATTTTATATTTTATTATTAATTGCTTTTTTGGATTGTATAAAGCAATGAATTTAATTTTGAAAAGATTCAATATAATTAAGAATGTTTTTCTTTTCGTCAGGGCGAAACCATTTAATAGATTTGTCTTTATTAAACCATGTTAACTGGCGTTTTGCAAAACGGCGTGTGTTGGTTTTTATGTTTTCTATTGCTTGTTCGAGAGTGATTTTGTTGTCAAGAAAATTAAAAATTTCTTTATATCCAACTGTGTTAAGTGCATTAAGATTTTTGTATTTATAAAATTCCTTTGCTTCTTCAAGCAAACCGTTTTTTATCATTTCATCAACACGATTATTAATGATATCGTAAAGTTCTTCTCGATTACGATTAAGCCCGATTTTAATTATTTTGAAATTTCTTGGCTTTGGTTCGTTTTTTCTTAGTGAGCTATATGTTTTTCCTGTGGCAATGCAAATTTCCAAAGCTCGCATTAATCTTTTTGGATTTGTTAAATCAACAATTTTGTAATATTCGGGGTCTAAAATCTTCAATTGTTTTTGGAGAGCTTCAATTCCTTCGTTGCTAAATTTTCGCTTTATATCGTTTCTGATTTTTTCATCAAGTTCCGGTAGTTCGTCAATTCCATAACACACTGCGTTGATATATAAACCTGAACCACCAACTAAAATCGCATAATTGTTTTCAGAAAAAATATCAGAAATTTTTTCAAGTGCTTCCATTTCGAATTTTGAAACGTTATAATAATCAGAAATAGAAATATTGCTAATAAAATTATGTTTAACAGTTTCCAATTCTAATGGAGAAGGTGGAGCTGTTCCTATTTTCAATTCTTTAAAAAATTGTCGTGAATCAGCAGAAATAATTTCGGTTTTTAAATTTTTTGCAAGTTCAATGCTGAGATGTGTTTTTCCAATGGCAGTAGGACCAACAATTACAATAAGAGTATTTTGAGTTTTTGAAAAGGAAGCTGTTTTCATCATTAATAATTATTCTAATGTTATTCAATTGGAAGTGAAAAAAATTTATTTTAATAAATTCCAAATAGCAAATAACAAAAAACAAATAAAACCCAAATTCCAAATTTGTCCGACTGGATATTTGAAAACTCAAACAACGCAAACTTTAGAACATCGCAATTTTTTATTTTTACTGTGTTAAATTGCTTTTTGGTTTTATGCTCAATATTTACATAATGTTTTTTTTATATGTAAATAGTTTTGGAAATTGTCCCGATACTTATCGGGATGATAAATTGAAAATTATTTGTTATTTGTTTATTGTTATTTGTTTTTTTCCACTAAATTATCAGGAGTATCTTAATAATTAATAAAAGTCATCATTTTCTGATAAGATACTGTCACTTTCAGAGTAAAAATCGTCTTTGAGTAAATCGTTAAAATCTTTTAGTAGTTCATCTTGCAAATTTTCCTCTTTGCTAAGTGATTTATTAGCTTTAATATTTCCTTTGCCTGAAATACATCTTGGTAGTTTTATCTTATTCTTTTGTTTAAAAGTTTTAACAAGTTCAACATAAAATGTTGTTAAATTAAGAAAATCATATTCATAGATTAAACGCTGGTGGGGTGTTTCAATAAAATCTTTTAAAATGGCATCACTCATTGTGTTTTTTGAATTTTTTTCGTTTTCTGTTGACATATCCAAGAGAGTAATTTCATTAATCTTTGACCAATCTTTTTCACAAATATGAAAAGAAGCCAATTCGTTACCTTTAAGATTTGAGCTTGATAAGATAATGTCATTAAAATCTTTGAAGGTTTGTTCAGAACTTATTTCAATATCTCTATAAAACCCTTCAAGTTCTTCATGTAATAATTTGAATCTGTACACCCGCATTTTAAATCCTTTTAAAATTATCAGTATAAAAATAATATTTTTAATTATTTAAATACAAATAAAATAAATAATATTTTTTTATTAATTTTTTCGTTTTTGTCCCAAGAGATTAATTTAGAGAATTTTATATAATTCTGCTATTATCTCAATTATTTTTTTTATAGCCAAATTTTTCCCCTTGAGCTAACATAAATTCCCATGCATCGTCAAAATTATTATTAATTACTCCATCAAGAATAGCTTCACGGATTGCATTTTTAATAATTCCAACATCTTTTCCCTGAGGAATGTTAAAAGCTTTCATAATATCTTCACCAGAAATTGGTGGCTGCCAATTTCTTATTTTATCTTTCTCTTCAATTTCAATTATCTTTTCTTCTACTTTTTCAAAATTACTTAAATATTTTTTTACTTTATTAATATTTTTTGAAGTTATATCAGCTTTGCAAAGCATCATTAGGTCGTCAATATCGTCGCTAGCATCAAAAAGAAGTCTTCTGATTGCAGAATCCGTTACCGAAGATTCAACTAATGCAATTGGACGAAGATGTAGAGAAACGAGTTTTTGAACATATCTCATTTTTTCATTCATCGGGAGTTTCAATTTTTTAAAGATATAGGTAGTCATTTTTGAACCTACATATTCATGTGCATGAAAAGTCCAGCCTATTCCCGGAACAAATTTTTTTGTTTTTGGTTTTGCGATATCATGTAAAATTGCTGCCCATCTTAACCACAGATTATCGGAATTCTTTGCAATTTTATCAAGAACTTCAAGAGTGTGTAAATAAACATCTTTATGCCCAATGCCGTCAATTGTTTCTGTTCCTTTAAGTTTATTAAATTCAGGAAAAATATGTTGCATTAATCCTGAATCTGATAATAAATTGAATCCGTAAGATGGTTTTTCTGAAAGTATAATTTTATTTAATTCGTCTATGATTCGTTCTTTGGAAACAATGTTTATTCTTTCAGAATTTTGTTTTATTGCAGCAAAACAATTTTTGTCAATAGTAAATTTTAGTTGTGAAGCAAAACGTATTGCCCTCATCATTCTGAGCGGGTCGTCAGAAAAGGTTATTTTAGGATTTAAAGGTGTTTTTATTATTTTGTTTTCTATGTCTTTTAATCCGTTGAAAGGGTCAACCAATTTGCCATAATTATCTTTATGAAGATTTATTGCAAGTGTATTTATAGTGAAATCTCTGCGATTTTGGTCATCTTCGATAGTTCCGTTTTCAACAATTGGTTTTCTTGAATCTTTTCTGTAAGATTCTTTTCTTGCTCCTACAAATTCAATGTCAAAACCTTTGTAGCGGAGCATTGCTGTTCCGAAATTTTTATAAATATTTATTTTGTCAGGTTTTCCAATTTTAAGGGCAACTTTTTTTGCCAACTCAATTCCGCTTCCTAAAACAACAATATCAATATCTTTTGATGTTTTTCCTAAAATCAAATCTCTGACAAAGCCCCCAACAACAAATGCAGGAACATCCATCTTTGAGATGATTTCAGAAATCAATAAAAATACAGGATGTTTTAAATTTTTCTTCAATGGAAATTAAATTTTTAAAAAGCAAAATTAATAAATTTTGAAAAGGATTAAACTAAGGAGTAAGAAAAATAAAAAAAATCTATTCTCTGATAATTGTGAAAACGTTATTATCGTTAAATTTAATAATAGTTGATGGTTTAATTTCATTAATGGTGTCATGGAAAATATTTACAATATAATCGGCATTTTCAATAATTTCTTTAGGAATTTTTTTGAATGAAATAGGGGATGGCTCACCGGATAAATTTGCAGATGTTGACACAATTGGCTTGTTGAATTTTTGAGCAACTTTTTTGCTAAATTCATCTTTTGTAATACGAATAGCAATTGAACCATCTTTAGCAATAAGATTTTTAGCAAGATTTTTTGCTTTGGGGTAAATTATTGTTAATGGTTTTTCAATATTTTCAATAAGGTCAAAAACAATATCCGGAACGTCTTCAACATAGTTTTCTAATTTTTTTTCGGAATCAATAAGAACAATAAGATTTTTGCTTTTTAATCGCTTTTTTAATTTGTTAATCTTATTAACAGCTTTAGGATTCGTAGCATCACAGCCTACTCCCCAAACTGTATCGGTAGGATATACAACGGTTCCACCTGCTTCCAAAACTTCAATAGTGTTTTTTATTTCTTCTTCCATCATGGGCAGATTCTTTCCAATAATTGTTCCACATTAATAGTTTTGGCACATTTAAAATGTTTTTCGGGACATTTTTTTAATCCATGCAAACCACATGGACGGCATTTTAAATTTTCTTTAGTTTCGACAATTTTAGAATTATCTGACAAAGGTCCAAAACCAAAATCGCTAATTGTTGAGCAAAATATTGTTGTTACAGGTGCATTCATTGCAGAGGCAATGTGTTGTGGTGCCGAATCATTAGTATAATTCATTTGGGCATCTTTTATTAATGCGGCAGATTCCAGAAAATTTAATTTCCCTGCAAGATTCAAAGAGTTTTTATGATTGGAATTATCAATAATATTTTTACAAAAATTAAAATCGTTTTTAGAACCTAAAAAATAAACAACAATATTTTTATCAATTATATTCAAAAATTCTATCCATTTTCCTTTTGGGAATTGTTTTGTAAACCATAGAGAAGTAGGTGCAATGCAGATGTATTGAGATGTTTTGAATTGCGAAGTTTTTGCAAAATCGTCAGGAGTAGGATAAAGTTTTATTGGGCTGGGTTGTTTGTCGGTAATATGATGGATTAAAGATAAATTGCGTTCTATTTCGTGGATGTTCTTTTCTTTTATTCTATGTTTTATTCGTTTTGAAAATAAAAATGAAAAAGGATTTT
>CAYLPA010000118.1:0-8169 GCA_964385385.1 uncultured Saprospiraceae bacterium
CATTTTTTGTTTTGCCCAAGAGTAATTCGGAATTTCCTCTGTTAAAATATGCATTAGCATTGTTGGGGTCAACTTCGATTGCTTTGTCAAAATCTATGATTGAGCCTTCATAATCTTCAAGTATTCCTTTAGAAACTCCGCGATTATTATATACTTCCATATAACTGCCGACAAGTTCAATAACTTTATTACAATCTTCAATGGCTCCTTTATTGTCTTTAGATTCGTAACGGGCAAGTCCACGAGAATAATATCCGTTAGGATTTTTAGGTTGAAGTTTAATAACCATATTGTAATCTTCAATAGCTCCGGAATAATCTTTTATATTATATTTTGAAACTCCTCTATTATGATAAGCGTCAGCATAATTTGGTAAAAGTTTTATAGCCTTTGAAAAATCTAATATTGCATTGTTATAATCCCGAACATCTAAACATTCGTTGCCATGAGTAGTATAAACCAATGCCTGTTCAGGATTTTTCTCAATAGCATCGGCGAATAAAGTTCTTCCATTTTTCCACACTTTATTTCTGTTGTAAGAATTGAATGAAAAGAGTAAAGAGTAACAAATAAGAATGAATAAAAAATAGGGTTTTAGTCTTTTGCTTTTTGCATTTTTGTTTTCGGAAATTCTATTATAATAAAGCCCAATGATTAGAAAAAGTCCGAGATAAGGAATATAAGTATATCTTTCGGCAACAATGAACTGCCCAACAGGAATTATCTGAATTATAAGCGAAATGCTTGCTAAATAAAATAGAAAACCAAAAATCAAAATTCTTCTGAAATCTCCGGATTTTATTACCCACCAAACAATTAATAGAAAAACTACCAAAGAAGCATAATATTCCAAAGGAAGCATTCCTGAATTTTCAGGATAAAAATGAACTATGCAAAGTTTCAGGGGTGCTAAAAGATTTACTATGTAAAAAATTATTGAATAACTGATTAAAAACAGCCGGTCGAAATATGAAAAAGGAAGAGCTTCGTAAATTGTTCCTGATGCTTTTTGTGTATAAATTGCTATTAATCCAAAAATTATTGATAAAACAAAAAAAGGAATTTTTTCAAGAATTAATTTACGATTGTATTTTCTTTTTACAAAATAATCTATGAGTATTAAAATTAGCGGCAAAGTAACAGCCATTGATTTTGAAAAACATGAAAATGAAAAAAAGAAAAAAGAAAAAAGAATGTATTTAAGCTTAGGTTTATACTTGGCATAATAAACATAGCTAATTAAAGCAGCAAGATAAAATAAGGAATATAAAAGGTCTTTCAGCTCCGAAATCCAAGCCACCGATTCAACATGCATAGGATGAACAGCAAAAAATAAAGCAACAATTACTGATGCATCAAGTTTTTTTGTTAGAAGATAAATAAATTGAAAGACAAGGATAACATTTAATAAATGTAAAATGAAATTGAGAATGTGAAATGGCTTAGGATTTAATCCGTAAAAATTATATTCAATAGCATAAACTAAAGTTGTTAGAGGATGATAATTACCGGCATAACCATTTTTGTAAGAAGCAAAAATTGTTTTAATATTATTCCATGATAAATTCTGAATGTGAGGATTATTTATAATATAAATATTATCGTCCCAGTTCGAAATAAAATCATTTTTTATTGTATTTGAAAAAACTATAGCTGTTAAAATAATAATCAAGGACAGTAAAAGAAAGAGCTTGCTTTTATTAGGTTTTAATTTTTCCTTTTGGAGACTCTTACTCTTTGATTTTTTCCCTTTTGATTTAGTCATAAGAAAACCATTGATGGTTTTAAAAAATTAATTTGTAAATTTAGGCTAAAAAATTAAAATTAGTTTTTCAAAGAAAATAAATTTTAATTAACAAATTGTTAAAATTTTTTTTAATCCTATAATTTTTTTAATGATAATTATAATTAATTTTGTTAAGTGAAAATCACATGATTTATAATTTAAAAAACACCTATTATGAAAAAACTTTTACTCTTTTTATTTGCAATAGCTTCTTTTGCTTATGCAAGCGGACAATGTACTGAACTTTTTATTTCTGAATATGTTGAGGGAGGATATAATAATAAAGCTCTCGAAATTTATAATCCTACTAGTGCAGCAATTGACTTGTCGGGATATCGCATAGTGAGATATTCAAATGGTGGAACAACACCTGCCGCAATTGGAATTGGAGGAACTCTTCAAGCTGCTGATGTTGTCGTTATTGTTTTGGATAAACGTGACGTTAATGGAACAGGAATGGATACAATAGTTTTTGATGAGTTGAGAGCTTTGGCAGATACCTTCTTATGTCCTGTTTATTCAGTAAACAAGATGATGTATTTTAATGGAAACGATGCTGTTACTCTTGAAACATCAACAGGTACTTACATTGATATTTTTGGAGTTATTGGTCAAGACCCGGGTTATGGTTGGACAACTGATACTACTGCAGGATTTACTACTGCTCTTGGTGCTTGGGCTTGGACTAAAGACCATGCTATGATAAGAAAACATGACATTCAACAAGGCATAACAACAAATCCTACCTATTTCAATCCTAGTGTTGAATGGGATTCTCTTCCCAAAAACACTTTTAACCATTTAGGTTGGCATGTTTGTGATTGTACTCCAAACACTGTGAAAGAAGTGAAATTAAATCATGATTTCTTTGTTTATCCAAATCCTGTTAAAGACCAGAAACTTTTAGTTAAAGGAAGTGCAATTATTAAATCTGTTGAAATTTTTAATATTCTTGGACAATCTGAATTTTTTAAATTGAATGACATCAATAGAGGTGATATGAAAATTCAACTTAATGGTTTTAATGATGGATTATATCTAATAAAAGTAATATTTGATGACAATTCAACTTCATTGAAAAAAGTCATTATTGAATAAAAATAAGTTTTTTCCTAAAAGCTCTTCATTTATTTATGGAGGGTTTTTTAGTCTATAATAATTTAATATTTCTTAAACTTAAATCGGAATGAAAAAAGCAATAATCTCATTTTGTTTAATAGTATTTGTGTCTTTAAGTTTGTTTGCTCAAAAAAAAGGAACTATAAAAGGCACAGTTACTGATGCAAGTACAGGCGAATCACTAATTGGAGTTAATGTGCAATATGCTTCAGGGAAAGGCACGATTACAGATTTAGATGGCAAATATATTCTATCTGTTGAAAAAGGGGAATATACTTTGAAAGTGTCTTATGTGGGATATAAAACTGTTGAAAAAATAATAATTGTTAAAGACAAAACAGTATATTCAAATTTTAAACTTAAAACAATTATTCTTACAGGTGTTGAAGTTTTTGCTGATGTAGCTCGCAGCAGAGAAACACCCGTAGCATTTTCAACGGTTTTACCAGCTACAATTGAAGAAGAATTAGCTTCTCAGGATATTCCGATGATTTTAAATAAAACTCCCGGAGTTTATGCAACTCAGCAAGGTGGTGGTGATGGTGATGCTCGAATAAACATTCGTGGATTCAATCAAAGAAATGTTGCTGTAATGATTGACGGTATTCCTGTTAATGATATGGAATCCGGTTGGGTTTACTGGTCAAATTGGTTTGGGTTGGATGTTGTTACAAGAACAATTCAAGTACAAAGAGGTTTAGGAGCTTCAAAATTAGCAATCCCTTCTGTTGGTGGTACTTTGAATATTATTTCTAAAGGTATTGAAGCAAAAAAAGGAGCGACAATAAAACAAGAATTTGCAAATGATGGTTACACAAGGACAACTCTTGGTTTAACAACAGGGCAAATGAAAAAAGGTTGGGGAGTTACTTTTTCCGGCTCATACAAAAAAGGTGACGGATGGATTGACAGAACATGGACTGAAGGATATTTTTATTTTCTAAGAGTTGACAAAAAACTCGGAAATCATGTTCTTAGCTTATCTGCAATGGGAGCACCTCAAGAACATGGGCAAAGATCTTACAAAAGCGCCATTACAACTCATGATACTGCTTATGCTAGAGAAGTTGGAATTGCAACTGATGACTTTATTGCAGGAAAACCGGTTAATCTTGGAAGAAGATATAATCCTAACTGGGGATATCTTGACAGATATGCTATTGGTGGTAATGGTGATACAATTCATGCTGATAGAGAAATGTTAAATGAAAAAAAGAATTATTATCATAAACCTCAAATTAGTTTAAGGGATTTCTGGAATGTTAATGACAAATTATATATTTCCAATATTCTTTATTTATCAATAGGAACAGGTGGTGGAACAGGATTAACCGGAACTACTAATCCAATACAATCAGGTCCGGACCGGGGTTCTGTTGATTTTCAAACTCTTTACAACACTAACATCTCTGATAATGGAACAAAAGAAGCAGGAAAAGGAGAAATATTAAGAAGCTCAGTTAATAATCACTTCTGGTACGGGCTTCTTACTACAGCATCTTATAAGATGAATGAAGAATTTAATTTCTCTGGTGGGATTGACTTAAGAGATTATAAAGGTGAGCATTATAGAGAAACTTATGATATGCTTGGAGCAGATTACTATATTGATGAAGAAGACGTTTTTGAACTCACGAACAAAACGCTAAATACAACAAAAAGATACAAAGGTGATAAAATAGATTTTCACAATGACGGACATGTGAGATGGGGTGGATTATTTTTTCAAACAGAATATAAATCCGGTAATATAACTGCCTTTATAAATCTTTCGGGAGCTTACTCAGGTTATAAAAGAATAGATTATTTTAAGTACAAAGATTTGGTTATTGACGGAGAAGTTTTTGAACAAGCTGTTGGTTATACACCAAAATTTGATTTACCCTCTGGGGTTTTTGTGATTCTTCAAGATACGTTTATGCACGATGGAACTGCTTACACAGCAGAATCACCTGAAGCTCGGTATTCCGAAACAGAATGGAAGTGGATTCCCGGATATACTGTTAAAGGAGGTTTAAATTATAATTTAAGTGAAAAATCAAACATTTTTGCCAATCTTGGTTATATCTCAAAAGCTCCAAGATTTAATAATGTTTATGATTATGATAATCGGCTTTACAGAGAAATTAAAAATGAAAAAATAAAAGCTGTTGAGTTAGGTTATAGTTTTTTTAACTCAAAAATGACACTTAATATTAATGCTTATTTAACTCTTTGGGAAAATAAACCTGCTGATTATCCTCCATCAATACCTAATGATGGCGAATTTTATAAAGTAAATGTTAACGGAATAGATGCCAACCATAAAGGAATAGAGTTTGAATATGCTTATAAAATCTTTGATAAAATTACATTGGAAAGTATATTGTCAATAGGTGACTGGAAGTGGACTTCTGCTGAAACTGCAAGACTTTATGATGACAAATTAGTTCTTGTTGATTCTGTTGAATTTGATGCAAAAGGAATATATGTTGGCGATGCAGCACAGATACAAAATCGTGAATCTATAAGATGGGAAATTATAAAAGATTTATATCTAAAAGCATCTTTTACCTATTTTGCTAAGAATTATTCTAATTTTGACCCTTTAGATTATGACGTCGTAAATAATGCTTGGGCATTTGAAAATGGAGAACCAAGACAATCATGGAGAATGCCAAATTACTATATTGTTGATGTTCATGCCGGATATCGTCTCTATATAAAGAAAATAAAAGTTGATTTAAGAGCAAGCATTTTAAATCTTTTAGATGAAGTTTATATTACAGACGCTGATAATAACGATAGCCATACTGGACAAGGTACGAATTCGTTTAATGCAAGTTCAGCAGGAGTGTTTTTTGGTTTAGGAAGACGATTTAATATTTCATTGAAAATAACAATTTAATAAACAAAAAAAAAACCTATTAATTATGAAAAAATTTAAACTATTAATTTTATTAATCCTATTTATTGGATTTTCTAGTATCAATGCTCAAGTAATTAGTATTGATTCAGCGAGAACACTTCCATTTACTGACACAGTAACTATTACTGGTATTGTAACAAATGGTTCTGAGCTTGGAACTATAAGATATCTTGAAGATGGAACAGCAGGAATTGCTGCATACAGCAGTTCTTTGAGTAGTGTTAATAGAGGTGATTCTATTGTTATAACAGGTGTTTTAAAAAATTACAACTATTTATTAGAATTAGACCCCGTTATTAGTCATACGGTTGTTTCAACAGGAATAACTATGCCCACGCCTCAATTAATTACTCCAAATTTATTAGATGAAAACCATGAAGGAGAACTTGTAAGGATTAATAATGCTACATTTACAACCAGTCCCGGTGGTACTTTTAGCAGTAACTCATCCTATAATTTTACAAGCGGAGGTCAAAGCAGTACGATTTATATTAGAAGTGGTCACCCACTTATCGGGACAACAATTCCGAGCAGCTCGGTTTCTATTATCGGCATTTGTTCGCAACACTCCTACAGCAGTTCAACAACAGGTTATCAATTGCTTCCAAGAGATACTAATGACATTATTTTACCTAATACTATAGCTATTACATCGCCAATTAGTGTTAGCAATATTACAACCTCAGGTTTCGATTTGAGCTGGACAACAAGTAAAGCAGGAACATCAGAGATTTTTTATGGCAATACACTTGCTTTAGGTTCTTATTCAACTGGAACAGGAGGAAGCACAAGCCATATGGTATCAATTAGCGGTGCAAGTTCCGGAACAATTATTTATGTTCAGGCATTTTCTGTTGATGGTTCAGATACTGCATATGCACAAATAAGAAATTTTGCAACTCAATCAACTTCAAGTGGTGATATTAAAGTTTATTTTACTACCGAAGTTGACACTTCTGTTTCTACCGGAATTAATGCAATTCAATTAGATAATATAATGGATGATACTGCGATTGCTTATATTAATCGTGCAAAATACTCTGTTGACTTTGCAATCTATAACTACAATATGAATAATATTTCTGATATTTCGGTTGCTTTGAATCAGGCACACCTAGATGGAAAAACTGTTAGAATTGTTTATGATAGCTCGGCTGCAAATGTTGGAATGTCGAATGTTTTGCCTGCAATTGGAAGAATCCATAGTCCAGAAGGTTCAATTTATGGAATAATGCATAACAAATTTTTAGTGATTGACGCAAATTCAGCTAATCCTAACGACCCTATTGTTTGGACTGGTTCAACTAATTTTACTGATGGACAAATAAATCTTGATGCAAATAATGTTATTATTATTCAGGACCAAAGTTTAGCAAGAGCTTATACTCTTGAGTTTAATGAAATGTTTGGTTCCGATTCAGCTCAACCTAATCCTGCTATTTCAAGATTCGGTCCTGATAAAACAGATAATACTCCACACGTATTTATTATTGGTGGGAAAAGAGTAGAATCTTATTTCAGTCCATCTGACGGAACAAATGACCATATTATAGAGTCTATTGCTTCAGCTGATACAGACATGCATATTGCTACAATGCTGATTACTCGTTCCGATATCGCTTATGCTGTTCAGGATGCTTCAAATAATAGTGTTGATATTTGGGCAATGGTTAATAGCGAAGGTCAATGCATGCCAATAACTTTTGGAATTCTACAATCTGAGCTTGGAAACCAGTTTTGTACAGATTCGGTTCCAGGAATGTTGCATCACAAATATATGATTGTGGATCAGGGAAATTCGTCTTCAGACCCATTGGTGCTTACAGGATGTCATAATTGGAGTAATAGTGCTAATAATAAAAATGATGAAAACACTTTAATTGTTCATGATTCTACTATTGCAAATATTTATTATCAGGAATTTGTTAAAAGATTTTATTTGAATAATTCATTAGGAATAAACCAATTTGGTTCAGTTTTTAATTTAGTAAAAACCTATCCAAATCCTTCTGATGGTAATTTTAATATTAGTATTAAATCAGCAAAAAATGAATTAGTAAAGATTCAGATTTATGATATTACAGGAAAATCTGTTTATGAAAATCAAAAAAATATTATTACCGGAAACAACCTGATAAAAGTAAATGCTCAGAATCTTACAAGTGGAATTTATTTGTTAAATCTTGTTTCGGATGATAGTTTTTATCAGCAAAAACTAATAATTCAATAATATTTTTAAAAAAATATTTTTTAGAAGAAGTCGTAGGAAACTGCGGCTTTTTTTTATGTGTTTGTGTTGGGCAAGTAATAATTTTATTAAATTTGCGACTCAAAAAATAATAATACAAGGGATGTA
>CAYLPA010000119.1:0-8114 GCA_964385385.1 uncultured Saprospiraceae bacterium
TAAGTTGTAGAAAATGTCAAAAGAAGAATTGATAATACTGATAATATTAATTTTCCTGATTTTTTCATTTTTTTATTTTTTCAATTTACTATTATGTTTATTTTTTCAGTCTTTTATTATAATTTGTTGCATCAATCCATTTTTTCGGACTTAGAGTAAAACTGTTTGAACCGGATTCATTTTTAATGTTACGGAATTCAGTAACATTAAAATCAGGATTATGCATCTTTTCCCACAATCCCATAAATTCAATAGTACTTTTTGTTCTCATCCAGTCTTGAATGATGTAATTCGTTCTTTCAGAATCCCGGAACTTTGCCATGTCTGTCAATGAGATATATATACATTGTTGTACACTGGCTGTTTTCGTTCAGCGTTGGCAAAGACATACTTTTTTGCAATTTTTGGTCGTAGTATTGGCTCGTGTGAATTGCAAACATATATGGCTTTTAGCGTTAGCATATTACTTTTCTAAAGATATTTTCCAAGTTTCTGTTTCAATCTTCCAATTATCATTATCGAAAATTCTATTGTATGGATTTTTTATTATCATAGGTTTATACCCTTTCAAATGATATTTACTTCTATCAACAAGATATAGAAAATAATCACCTCCTAATTCCTCTGCTGTATTTGTTTCATTTTTACTCCAGTAAAAAGCCACGTTATCTTTATATGATTTTACTTCAATGAATCGATTGGGGACAATAGAATTAAATCCAGAAAATGACTCAATATCATAACCCGCATTTGAAAATTCAGAAGAAATTATTTTTATCATTTCTTTAAATGGATGCGTATTAAGTCTTTCATTTTCAAAATTAAGCACAAATAATTCGGCTTTCATTCCTGCTTCTTCTTGAGCATTTTGTATTTCTTTTAGTCTTTTAAGAGAAAGTTGCCGTTTAGTTTTCTTTTTTCTTTTTAGTTCTGTGATAATAAATTTTTCAAACGTTTTGATGTGAGCTTTATTTATTAAAAGATGATTTTGATTATTCATATCTGTATTCAAAAACTCTAAAGACATTAATAAGTTTTTTAATGAGAAAGATTTGAATGGAATCAAGTTAGACTTAATGAAATAAGTACTTTTATTAGAATCAAATTGAACATTATTCAGGTTAAACAATTTGTGTAACTGCTTTTCTGAAATAAGCGTTGAAAATAAATATAAATAAAAATGTTGATTTCTAAAATAATTTTGTTTTTTTAACTCTTTTCTGTTGAAGATTGCAGCCTGTAATTTAATTTTATGATTTTCATAGTCAATAAATCCTACATAATTAAGTAATGAAATAATCCCATCAAAAGACTTACTTATGGTATACTTATGAGAAATACAATATGTTTTTATGTCATCTATTGATTGCTTATTTGTGGAGGAAATAGCATTAAACAAAACAAAAAGTATCTCCTCTTTAGAACCAAGAGAATTATATTTTAGTAATTTGTCTAACATAATCGCGTATTATTGCTTTAATATCGTTTTTGAAATCAATATCATAATTCATATTTTCACTTATCAAAGGAATTTCTTGACTTTCAATCAGCTCTAACATTCTTGCTTCTTTTTCATTAAGCCTTGTATGAATAGTTTGATCAATCGAGTTTTCTGATAAAATATAATAATAGTGGGTTTGGGTATTTTCTTTAAGTCCAACACGGTGAATTCTATCTTTAGACTGAATAAAATTTGCTGCATTAAATGTCCTTTCAAAATAGATAGCAGTATGACAAGCTTTATGTAAGGATATCGATTCAGCTACAGCGAAAGGGTTTGCAATTATAACTTTAAAAGAACTTTCAGGGTTATGGAATTCTTTAATAATTTTTTCACGAGTAATTATGTTTGCAGGAAGATCATCTCGCTCAACAGGGACTTCTCCAATAAGGAGTTCTGAGTCTATTCCGTTCTCTTTTAAATACTTTTGTAATTGTTTAATACTTGAAATAAAAGTTCCCCAAAGCACTACTTTTTCACCTTTATCAACTATTTCAGAAACTATTTCTCTAACAGTTTCAAACTTTGAAGGAATTTTTTCAAGTTCAGTATAGTTTAATATTTTATTTATGATTTCGCTATCATCAATATATAATTCATTACTAATTCCTTGTTCTTGGTAATAGTTCTCTAAAGATTGTTTTAGCAGAACAGGGTTTGTTGCTGCTTGCATCATTCTAATAAATCTCGCTTTTTTTAAGGTTGCTGTTGCAGAAATAACTTCAGAATTATCTTCAAAATAACTAATGTATTTTTCAGCAATAAAATCATAAATTTCTCTCTGTATTTTACCCATTGGAACAATTACTGGGCTATGATGGATGATAGGGTATTTATCAGAGGGTAAAATTTCGTTTTTTCTAATTCTTATAAAGAATGGGGATATATTATCAATTAGTTGTTCAATTCGCGAATCAAAGCGATTACTGGACATGTCTTTTAGCTGATATATATTGTAATTAATGATTTCTTTATCAGGCCAAATAAACTCATATAGATTATATATGTCTTCATAACCGTTTGGGATAGGAGTTCCTGTTAAAATAACTCTTGATTTTACAGAAGGAAGTTTAGCCAATGATAAAACTGATGGAGCCCAAGTACTTTGATTATCTGTATTTTTTATCTTATGTGCTTCATCTAAAACAACCATAACTTTGTTATCAGGGTTGCTTAAAAAGAAGTTTAGACCATCAAGATTAAATGAAACACTCTGATAAGACATTAAAGTAAGTTCTGCTGTTTTATCCGATTCTTCAATTGAATACATATAATGCTCCCTGTCCTGAGGGAGAACACCTCCTGATAATCGTTTTGACATTACGTCTCTCCCAAAGCATTCTTTATATTCATCTTCCCAAGGTCCAAAAGAGCTCAAGGGTCCTATTATTAATAGCTTATTAACATAATATGGATGGTCTTTGGGAAAATTATTTAAGTATGTATAAGCACCGTAAACAACAGAGGTTTTCCCAGCACCTGGAACAGAAAAGTTACAAGCATTATGCGAAAATGATAAATGAAAAGCAGCAAGTAATTGTTTATCATAAAGAGTTCTTGCTAACATATTTTTTTCAAGTGAATCTTTAAAGTTTTTAAATTCGTTAATATCAATCTTATTGTCCCAAATCCCTTTTGCTTTTTCACTGAATACTTTAAAGTTTTCTTTTTCTTGAAAATATTTTTTTAGAATTTGTTTAATATTACTAGTTTCAACTTGTTCTATATTATACTTTTTTAAGGCTTTTTGGATTTTTTGAAGAAGAATATCTTTTGTTTGAATATCAATAATCGGAACTTTTATAAAGTTACCTTCAAATGAAGCTTTAAGAAATGTTGAAAAATATGATTTAGCTCTTCTGTTTTTTAATACAATTCCATTTGAATCTTCTATTTGAAAATTCAAATCATTAGTATCAATATCTATTAGAACTGCCATATATTTATTTGTGTTTTTGATTGTTCTTTATGATATTTTTATATGTGTCAGAAAGTTTCCTTATTTCATCTACTATTTGAAAAACGTTTTCATCATCTAAAAATGAAGGGGATGTAGTATTAATAGATTCTAATTTATCTTTAGCGCTTATTAAAAGTTCTAAAGGCTTATCACGATTATTTTTGTTATCCAAAGCACTTCGAGACCTGCCCATATTTGATTTCAGTAATGAATCAGCCTTACCCGCCCAAGCCACATCTCTGCTTTTTAATAAGTTATCTAAATTTTCATTTGGATGTTTTGCTCTTAAGTCATCAACTGTTGGTTCTTCATTATTGATTTTTTCAATTTCTTCAAAATGTCTATCTCTAAATTTCTTCCAAATATCTTCGTTACAAAAAAAGCTTCCTTTCTTGCTTGTTTGCCCAATGAACCTATAATCTTTTGAGTCCCCACTATTAGATGAATTTTTACTATTATAAATACCTCGTATATAATCAAAATAAATAATTTTTAAATCATTTGCATCAGTCTCATCAAAATTCCATTGAACCATTTTTGAGCCTCCCGTATAACGCTTTAAATAGCTATTCAAATCAACAAAAGCTCCTTCAGTCTTGTCTAACCGTGTATAAATGCCATCATATCCTAGTTGGTCTTGTCTCAAATAGTCGTTCATTAAGTCCAAAATGGAAATATAATCCTTAATCTTTGGTTCAGACTCTCCCATCATCTTTCCTATCTCCTTTTCGCTAAAACCAACCTGTATTAAATCTTGGCATTTTAGATATTTTTCAATTGCATTATAATCCACTTTTGCGTCTTCTCCCATTTGATATGTGGTTTCAAGTCGCATTATTTCTTTGGCATTGTCTTCAATACTTTCGCTTAAAATTACAGCCCTGAAATATTTAGGATTTTCTTTCCCCTCATCAAGTATTTCACTTAGTAACATTGCACGCCTATTCCCATCAATAATGACACCGTCTTTTGTTACAATACCGTATTTTAATTGACCTTGCTCTTTTATACTTTTTTTGGTTGACTTATTACTTGGAATGTTTGAATTCCATAAGAATCCTTCAATAATTTTTTTATCATCTTTATTTGAAGAGTCTAGACTTAATCCATTTTGTTTTTCATAGGACTTAACAAGACTTGCAATACGACCATTATACTGATTATATAGAAGATATTCAAGGTCAATTTTGTAAACTGGTAATTCTTGTCTTTCATTTTCATACCAAATAGGCATATGACTAATTGGAGCAGAGGTTTTTTTTAAATTTTCAAAGTATTTAATTCTTGATTCTTGATCCATAATTATTTAATATTTGCAGTTGTTGATATTTTGTTAATTGCATAAAGAGCAAAAAGTTGTTTAATTGGGATAATCTTTTTATGTTTAAAAATCGTTGTTTCCTTTTGCTCAAATTCAGTATTTTTAAATTTTATCTGTTTAAGAACGTAATTGATTTCTTCAACTAACTCTGTTGGTTCTGAAAGCGAACAATTAGAAACTTGAAGTTCATAATATTTCTGCAATTCTTTAGATGAGCCTATTTTATCTGTAAAACCATTATTTATAATTCTTAAGAATTCTTTCCCTTCTTTGAATTTAGAAATAATAGGTTCTAGTTCTTTATAAAAACCATTTTTTATTTTTTGAGTTGGGAACCCTTCTCCAGTACCATATTGAATTGAAGTAAACCATTTATTATTCGGCTTATTATTCTTAACAATATCATAATTTGATAATGTTACTGTTATACTACCTTCTTTTAATGGTTGTCTTCTAAAACGAGAATCTTTATTTCGTTTAGGTTGTTTATTAAACTTTGTTTCTATAAAAGTATTTAGGTTGATAACATTTTTTAAGTTAGGCTTTTTCTCTAAAATTAGTTTTTCAATTGCAGGAATTTCCAATATATGTTTTAAATCACAAGCAAAAGCCCTACTTACTGAGGGACAAACTGCGTTTCCTACAAGCCTCCATTTACTGTTTTCAGTTCCTAAAAATTGATAAGTGAAAGGAAAGCCCATTACACTTGCTATTTCACGAATTGTAGGGTTTCTATATTCGCCATTTCCTGTTCTGTTGAATTCAGATTTATAAATTAATGCTTCTCTTGATGTTCCTGATTTTGTTGCTGTAACAGTTCTACTTGGATTATTTTGGTTTTCGGGAAATGACATTTTCCCCATATATGGATGATTTGTTTTTAAATATTTTGCTTGCTTCCATTCACTTTTATATAACCCTGAATCATAAAAATGGTCAGATAATTTTGAAACTGTTAACTTAATCTCATTGTAAATAGGATCTCTAATTCTTTTCTTTAACTTTTGTTCTGTTGGAGAAGGCATTTTTTTAAGTAGTTGTCCTAATGTTTTCCATTCTGGTAAATTATCCTTTGGATTCTTAGAATTTGTTGGTTTCGGAATTAATAATTTGTTATGTTTAATAATTTCGCCAGAAATTGCTCTTTTTCTTGCTTGATATGAACCATAATCAGCAGAATTTATTAATGGCTGATTGTCTTTTAGAATTATTGCTTTTTTATTAGGGCTTAAACGATTTTCCTTTGCCCATTCACAAAGCCCTAAATCATTAAAAGTATAATAATCGGCTAAATAATTCCTTGAATTAGCAACATTCTCCATATACCAAGCTTTTAAGATAGAATCTAGCTGATATTTTTTTACTGCAACAATTCTGAGAAATATTTTTGTTAAAAGCACTCCTGATTCTTTTTCTGCTTTTCCCGAGATATTTGAACTTGAAAACGAAACACAAGGAGGGGATCCAATTATGATTTCTGTATTAGGTAAATTATCAATTTCCTCAATAGAATCTTTGAAATCTAAAATATTTTTAACTTCTGATTCAGTTCCAAAATTATGATTAAAAGAATCAACTGCTGGCTTCCAATGGTCATACCCAGCAACAATTTCAAATCCTTGTTGCCTAAAACCTTCTGAGAAACCACCTGCTCCACAAAAGAAATCTATTACTTTTAAATCTTCCATATTTCTACAAAAATAATCATCTTTTTCATCATTATCAAATCAAATTTTATGTCCAAGTGCGTTGGTGAAAAATTGCTCTTTTGCTTTTTTTGATTGGCATTTTACGTGTAGACAAAAAAACAAATGTGCAATTTGTGCTTTGGCTTTTTATTTCAATATCTTCTTGTAGTAAATTTATCATTCTCTGTTTCTGTTTTGCTTGTGCCTAATTCCTAAACAATCACTATACAATGCAAATTATTTCGCCTTTATCGGCTTTAGTAATTTTTGTTAATCTGTTGATTAATAAGGTTTTTTATATTTAGGAAATATTGTTTCATGATATATTTTTCAAATATACAGAAAAATATTAGATGTATAAATTATCCGGTGGATTTTTAATTTTCTGTTTCACAATGATAAGTTATTTGCTGTGAGTTTTTTAGCTTTTTAAGATCGTTTTTGATCGTATCTTCAGGTTTTTTACTAATAGCGGTTCTCTCGTAAAGCATAGAGTTTATACGTTCTCTGAAAGTACGTACACTCCATTTTTCGAGTTTACATATTTCTATATAAAACTCTCTTTTAAGTTTATCTTCAATAGGAATTAGTATTTTGATATGAGACCAGCTCAATTGTGTACACAATGTGTGCACAATTTCTTTATTAGAAAAAACCGAAGCAAACTGCATCATTCTCCTCAGATTTTTTTCTGAAAATGAATTTCCATATTCTGATACTAATTGTCGCCACAGTGTAGCGACAATTTGTTTTCCGTATTCTGCCCGCTTTGTTATTAGTATTTCTTCATTAATGCGATTGCCTATTTTCCAATAAAGCATACTTAATGTTGAGTTAACTGAAACAGCAACAAGTTGTTTACTTTGCTCAATAAATGATTTTATCTCGCTAAATATGGCAGTATTATCTATTTTGTTCCTATTCATAATTATTTAAATGATTCTGAAATAATGATTACAGGTTTATTTTCTTTTCCTTTTGTGCCTTTTTGTGCATCTGATAAATCTACATTATAGTTTTTTGCAAATTTATCCAGTTCAAAAATTCTACTGCTTAGATTTAATTTACGTTTTTGAAGTTTGGCAACATCCGATGGCAAGTTTGTGTATTTTCCGATGCCAATTAGCACTACAATTTTTTGATTGTTCTCTTTTTGTTTCTCAGTTTTATACTTCTTTTTCTTTTTTCAGCCATGCAGGTAACTCCTAAATAATTACACACTATGCGCATAATTCCATCTTTGTCTGTTAAAGTAATTTTTGTTAATCTGTTGATTAATAAGATTTTTTATATTTAGGAAATATTGTTTAAACAATTTATCCTTCAAATATACAGAAAAATATTAGATGTATAAATTATCCGGTGGACTTTTAATTTTCTGTTTCACTATGATAATTATCCTCCCTTAGAATATAATCCTTAATGCGAATACGAGTATAGATTATTTATTTAATCATTTAAACATTTAATCATTTAAGCATTTAATCATTTAATCATTTAAGCATTTAAACATTTAAGCATTTTATATTGTCCGAAAAATCCTATATTTCACGTAAGTAAGGAAAGAATAAGTAAAATCATTCTGAGAATCATCAACAATATTTTCTTCTTCAATTAACTTCCAATCATTAAAATCAACTTCTA
>CAYLPA010000120.1:0-8098 GCA_964385385.1 uncultured Saprospiraceae bacterium
AAATCCTCGAAATTCTTACTGGAATAATCAAAGAAAACAGAGCTAATGTGAAAATTAGTAACCATGGGAAACGAAAAATTACACTCCATAGAATGCTGTATCCAAATATACATAAAATAATAATTCTAATAATTTGAAATATCTTTTTAGTAATATTTAATCTTTTCACTAATAATTATTCTCTCACAAACCTAAGTTTAAATATTATTCCCCAAATAATACCCAAAGCACTCGCAATTAATAAAATATTCATACTTTCAGGCGACAGGGGCAAATGCGATAAAGTTACAATTTTTTCACTAACAAATTTTAATTTAGAAAATACTTCAGGCAAATATGGCTTAAATAACTCTACAATCAGCGAAGAAATAATTGTACATGAAAAAATCGATAATCCATGAGAAGTTGCATGTTTTACCATTAATTAATCCTCCAATATTTTATTCTGTTTATCAAATTTCCACAAAGAAATCTCTTTCAAAATCTTGTTGTTCATCATGATCAACATACCCAAGTGGATTGCGAATTACTATTGTATCTCCTATTTTAGTTACGTTCTTGTCATGTGAGTGACCACAAATCCAATAAGCAATCTGCGGATTACCCTCTATTATCTCATGTAAATTTGATGCAAATGCTGCATTTAAAGATGAATGACGGTGTTCTTCTGATATGCACTGATAACTTGGTAAATGATGAGTGAGCAAGACAATTTTCCCATCAAATGGT
Organism: uncultured Saprospiraceae bacterium; assembly: GCA_964385385.1. Taxonomy (GTDB): domain Bacteria; phylum Bacteroidota; class Bacteroidia; order Bacteroidales; family CAYLPA01; genus CAYLPA01. The sequence goes on from CAYLPA010000120.1 coordinate 730, forward strand.
TCAGATAATTCCTTTTTAATGTAATCAACAGATATTTTATGAAAAGTATTTGTCTCCTCAACCCGAATTATACCCTTTTCACCATCATTTCTCTTATTATAAACATAGTAATAATCGTTTATCCCATTCTCAACTTCATTAACTCGATAAAAGGGAACTTCGCTCCATAAAACACTTACGATGAATTTAACTTCTTTATAAATTATACTCTTGTTATTCACATGGAAATAATTTTCATTAATTTTCTTTTCATAACTAGGGTATGCATAATCTATAAAACTGCCATAAAACTCATGATTGCCCATTGTAGAAATTATCATAGGAAAATCTTTGGATATCTTCTTATAAAAAAATGATGCTTTCTTTTTATATTTATCGCGAACTGCGAACTAAACGGAAGCCGAAGAGGTAGCTACCGTCGGCAGGATCATCGGCGTTACGATTTGCAACTCCGTTGCATGCATTACTGTAGCGCCATCCACAGCCACGCAAAACACGTTCGCTACCACTATCGGCTCCTTTCGGGTTTGTCTGAGAACTGCTGCTGTAATCTCCAAACCAATCCCAGCACCATTCACACACATTACCGCTCATATCATAGATGCTCAGTTTATTTGCCCGTTTTGCACCAACCGGATGGGTTTTGTCGTCGGAGTTATCTTCATACCAGGCGACCTCATCAATGTTGTTGGAACCGGCATATTGATAACCACAAGATTTATTACCGTCCCTAGCCGCATACTCCCATTCAGCTTCTGTGGACAAGCGGTAACCATTTTTTGTGAAATCACAAACCACATCCTTAAGGTCATCATCATCATAATCTTCTATATCAGTATCTGCCCCCAAATGATAACAAGGCTCCAAACCTTCCTTGCGGCTGCGCCAGTTACAATAACGGATCGCATCATACCAGCTGACCTCGATCACTGGCCTTTGTCGTCTGCCCCAATCGTCACTATCAGGTTCATCTCGACCTGTATCTTCACAATACTCATCATATTCCTTAAAAGTTACGGCATATTTATCTATATAAAAATCGTTTAAAGTTACAGAGTGAACAGGTTGCTCATCGGATTTATTGGGCCAATCATTGCTACCCATTTGGAATGTACCGCCTTTTACGAAAACCATATTATTCCCTACTTCTACTTTTTTACTTAACTCACCAATTTTAACCCCACAATTAGGACACATTTCCCAGTTTTCTTCCAGTTTAAAACCACAATTTTCACATTTCAATTCTTTTTCGATTTCTTTTCCGCAAAACGGACAAACTTTCCATTTTTGATTAACTTCATTTTCACAGTTCTTGCATTTTATCATTTTAGCTCCAATATATATCTTATATTATTTTTTGCTGTTTAATTTATATTAAGAACAATATTGATAAAAGGACTATAGAAACCTTGGTTGTTCTTCACAAACATCAAAATCATCTTCATCTAAGATGTCACCATATAATTCTATCGAACCATACATTGAGGCATCAATCAAAATAATTTTTGATAATTCGAAAAATTGAAAGTACACATGTCCAAAAAAAGATGACTCTTTAAAGTTAATTATATTTGCTTTACAATGCATAAATTCTAACTCTCCTTTAAATTCTGCTCGCATAAAATTTACATTTACCTTAAACTCAGTATCAAATTCTACATGCCCTAGAAATTGTGCATCTTCAAAATTTACATCTTTTGAAAACTCAATTCCATTAAAAAATACTCTCCCAAGGAATGATGCAGAATTGAAGTTAATATCTGAAGTAAATATTACATACTCAAATATTGCGGGCCCTTCAAATAGCGTGTCAGAAAAATCAGTGGGGCCAGCAAATATTGTATCTAGGCAATTTATACTATTAATTTTTTTATGTGACTTTAATTCTTTCATTGAGAAATTCTCAATATAGCAACATGAAAGATCAATAATTTTACCTTTACGAATTTGTTCATATATGGTTTCATTATTTTCGATATAACCATATCTCCTTGTTTCTCCATCGATCTCAATTTCAATTTGTTTTTCTGTTAACTTTCCCCAGCTCTTAATAAAAGGTTCATCAATAATTTTTTTTACATTTACAAACATATATACTCCAATTATTTTAATTATTTATTAACTTAATTCGGCTAAAATAATATTATAACTTTTAATAAATTATAATATCGAAAATCAGTATTCTTACTCTAAAAAACTTTTCAACTTCATAAACACATCCTTTCGCATACTAATTTTATTTTTTTCTTCAAAAGTCATTTCCGCAAATGTCTTATTAAAGCCATCAGGTTTAAATATTTGATCCCAGCCAAAACCATTTTTACCAATAGGTTTTACAATGCTGCCTTCAATAGAAGAATTGAAATAGTGAATTTCTCCATGAATATCAATATATCCTATCCATACTATTGCTTTTGCTCTACTATTATTATATGTATTCACTAATTTATACAAACCATTATTTCCCATATCTTTAAGGAACCATCTTATCAGAGGACCTGGCAACGAGTCAAAACAATCGAAAAATAATGATGTGTCTTCAACAATATAAGCTGATTTGTATATCTTATAAGCTTCGAGTAATTTAGCTTCAATTATTATTTTAGGATCCACTTCTTGAATTTCAATTAAATCAATTTCTTTTTGAACTAAGTTAGGTAAGATTTCTTTTGCTTCTTTAAACTTGCTCTTATTTCCTGTAATAAATGTAATATCTATCTTTCCCACTAGAAACTCCTGATTATAAGTTATAGCAATCTATACTCTTCCCACTTTTGTCTGATTTTTAATTGCTCTTGTGTCCAGGAATCTTCAATTAGTGCTGTAATAATATTCATATAGCCATCTTTCTCTTCAACTTCCTGTAGGAATTGAAAACCATTGAAGTATTCTTTTAATTCTTCAGACGATGTTCCCATTATATCTGTTTCAATTTCATCAATTCTATAGTAATAATTCAAAACTTTTGTAGATAGCCACTGAGCAGAACCCTCATATATAAATTTATCACCTCTTGCTAATATCCCAACTTGATCCTGCCAGTTATGAATATATTCGTGAGTAATAACACCTATTGCGTGCTGTTGAGTAAGAGGTATTACTTTTACATTCTTACCATTGTAAATCCCCAAAACACCTGGTTTCAAATTTTTTACTACTTTCAGAGGAACAGGATTTGCAAAAGTAATATCTAAATTATTATTCAGAATATCAATAATTTTTCTCTTAATCTCATTATAAAAATTTGTTAATTTGTTTATATTATTCAAATTACCATTCCTAAAATTTATTAAGTTTTCATAGTTTTCTACTTCTTCTTTTCCAAAATATTCTGCTAGAAAAATGCCAAATTTTTCTTTATCGAGTCCTGATGTATCTTTATGATAAGCAAAATATAAGCATTTACTACATCCCGTTTTACAGGGACATTCCTTAATTGCCCGATATGCAAAATTAAACAAATTCTGAATTGTACTATTGATATCTAGGTAGAAATTCTTTTCTACAAAGTGAAAGAGTTTATCTTGATGTGGAAATAAATACAAATAGTCATCATCTTTAATAACAAGAAGTATTTCAAATGGATTATGAAATAATAATGGTAAAAAATTATAAATCAAATGCTCCATCTCATCGGGGAATTTTGTTTTCAGTCTAACACCTCTAACTTCTTTTTCATACATATAGGGAGGACTGAACTCCTCGATATCTCTTTTTGCTTCTTGAGAATGATCTTCAAATAAAATAGTCGAACTGTGTTTTAAAAAGAGACGAGATTTTATAATTTCTACATTATAATATTTAGTTCCCTTCTTCCTTTCAAGAGATTCAATCTTATTAATGCTAAAATCTATAATTGGTACTGATTTTATATAGTTACCACTTGGGGTTATTAATTTAATGATTTTTTCATCCTGTGTTTCTTCGATATAAGCTTTGAAACACTTTTCCTGTTCGAAAAGGATCTTCCCCTGATACATATTGAATGGAATCAAATCTTTATCAACTTGTCTCGATTGACCTGATGGATATTCCACATTAATAAAGTTATTCGTAATAACACCCCAAGAAGGGATAAAATGATTATCTAAAATCCTTCCTAACATGCTTTTTTTAATATTTGCGAATAAATCATTGAGTAAAGCGGTTTCAGATAAATGGAAGAGCTTTCTTCCTGGTAAATCTTCAAATTTAAATTCTGACCAGACTAATAAATACGATAACAGATCATCAGGAGGAATAATGAATACAGTACCCCCATCTCTCAAAAAATTATTTATGTTATAAGTCAAATGTTTAAAATTTCTGGGCATTCCAATAATGATGGCAACATCAAAAGCTTTATTAAAATCTACAAATAAGTTTCCAAGATCATTTGTTACTGTAATGTTCGATCTAACAGATAATCCTTTACGGATATGAGAAGTTAACTTTTCAAAAGCATGCCAGATAAGTATATTGTTGTTATCAGCATGTGCATCTTCTACCATTTCCAAAAGATTATTAATCTCTTTCAGATAGTTTTTACGTTTATAATGAAATGTATTCATATCTTCCAGAAGATTAACTTCAAAAGGAGGTAGCCAATAATAAATGTAATTGTTTTTGATAAAATTCCTGTTCTTTATTAATTCAAAATTTATTGATGAATTTAATAGATTGCAGAAAGTAGAATAATCTTCATCAGTTGATGAACTTACAACAAACCTAGATGAGGATAAAGAATTTAATAAGCTGATAACCCTGGTTAGAAAAATAATTTCTTTTGTGCCATATAATTCAATTCTCTCTATGCTTATTAGACCTAGAGAAAACACAAAATCCCTTAAAAATTTCTTTGTATGATACTTCTTAATACAATTATAGAAATTCTCTGTAGTTGTAAGTACAATGTCAGGATATTGTTCTAAAGTTTTAATAAGATGTTCAGATGAATCTGTAAAAACAATTTTTGAAGGCATTATTTCTTTTAGTTTAGAAAATCTTTCCTTTAATCGGATTGTTTTTTCTTCTAGTTTTTTTGCATTAGGCTCTAAATACAGAATTGATTTCCCTTTATAAAATAAAGAATATATTGAAAGAATATCAATGGTTGTCGAAATTCCTGTTCCATATCCACCAACCATGAAAATGTCTTTATTCATTTGGAAAGAAGATAGAGCTTTCTCTTGATAATCAAATAGCTTTAATTCTAATGATTCCAACAAATAATCAAGCTCTGGAGTTAAAGATGACTTTTCTTTTGTGTTTGACGAGTTTATTGTTTTATATGGTAATAGTTGTCCTCTGTATTTATAGTGTTTTTTTATTATAGAAATGAACTCATTATTTGTCATTCTCTTCCTCTTCTAATTCAAATATTGAACATAAAAGTATCATTTGATAATTGTTCTTTTGTGTTGATTCAAAGTGTTTAATATCATCCACTGGTATAACTAAATGTCCTGGAATTATTTGATCCTGTGAAAGAACAAGTATCTTACGAACAGGTTTTTCTCTGTAATCAACTACTTGATCTAATTTCCATAATAATCCGGAATCCGGTTCATGGCAAAAATCTTTCATATTCTCTTCAATATTACTATTAAATGTACCAATTTTTACAGAGCTGAATACTTTGAAATATTGCTTCAAAAAATAATTAGTTAAGTCATTTTTATCTAATCCCATATAATTATCAAGATTATCCAGTTTTGAATTATTGATATCATTAGCTGTAGGGACGAAGAAGACTAGTCTGTTTTTTGCTGAAAAGATGAATTCTGTCAAATTTTGTGGAGAATTTTCGGTTAATAACTTAAGTTTTCTTATTGAACGCTGAATATATTCTAAATAAATATGATTTATTTTCAGATTAAGTAAAATAAGATTTCTGTTCCACACAATACTTGGAATCCTTTTTTGTTCTCTATCAATTGCTTTAACAACCCTTAAATATGAGTCACCACATAAATTGTTTATTTCTTTATACTTTTTCTTTTTCAGCTTTAACCACCTTGTAATAATTAGAGCTAATGTAAATATAATTGGCAAAGATATTGAAATCTTAAGCTCAGCATTTAATAAGAAAAAACATAATGAAAAGAGAAGGAATAATGATAGAATAATAAGTACAAAATTCGATTTAAAAGCAAAAGTAAATTTAAAAAAGGACCTGTATCTTAAGTGATAATTTTCAAGTTCTGAATTTAACCCATCTTGGATACTCTCATACAATTCTTTTATCTTGATTTCTGCAGTTTGCTTAACTTTATCAACAAGATTAATCTCTTTTTTAATTTTTTTTGTTAGATTTAGAAGTTTGTTCTTTAATTTTTCTCGAGTTTCACTTAACTGAACTAACAGGGTTTTTGCACCTTTAAAGGTCAGATATGGATGGATATCTGCTATAATATCATGCAACTTCTTATTACGAACTTCAGAGACCTTTTCAAAAATCAGTTCTACATTTTTTATGTTAAAGTGTTCTGCAATTGTAGTTTTTATTGTTTCTTTACTGATTTCCAATTTAGTAACTTCATCGATGTTAATATCAAATGGATTAAAAGTAATTTGCTTAATTGTAAATGAAGACAAATCTAAATCTTCTTTGATAATATTTATTTCAGGACATGGAATTGATTGATCTGATGAAAGGATCTTTTGATACTTTTTATCTAGAATTGATGGAATTTCTAAGACTTTTTCCGGTAAGTAAATTCTTAATGACAATACACCATTAAGTTCATTATATAATTTCGCAGGAAAATTAAAGATCGAATACAGTATCAATTCAGTTTCTACAATTGATATTGGAGTACCATCCTTTAAAAAATAATCATAATATAATGGCCCCGAAATTGATAGCTTCTCCTTTTTCTTCTTAATTGTATTTTTAATTCCTACATTGCGATCATGAAGTATTAACAGTAATCTATTTTCCCCATTGGGATTAAAAATTTCCCAAAATTCATTACATTCTAATGTGGGAAATTGATCTATTTCTCGAACATCAAGGATTAATGTAATTTCACTTGTTTCTTTACGTTCCTTTTGTAATAGGTTTATTAATTTCTTCAAATCACCATAGAATGTATTTATTCCAAAATAATTTGGGAATTCAAGATGCCCACCCAATATATAGAGAATTTTTTTCATTTAAAACAATACCAATCCAGTATATTCCTTAAGTAAAGTACCAATATCCTCTTTTGTATTACGATAAAATGAACCTTCGTATTTTATGATATTACCCTTACTATCTCTTTTAACATTAACCTGATCTTTTAAATGTTTCCAGATATTATGAGCTGTCATATTACCTGATGATTTTGGGGGTTCAATTGAACTCAATTGTTTATCTACTTCAGCTAAAAGAGTATTATATTTG
>CAYLPA010000121.1:0-8065 GCA_964385385.1 uncultured Saprospiraceae bacterium
ATTTAAGGGGACTTCTAATAATTACTTCACATCAAGATTTTCAGAGTTTTTCATAAACGATGAATATTTTTGAAGCACTATTGAAATAATGTGAGAAAATTTGAAGAAGTATATGGAAAACTCTGAAAACCCTATAGGAACAAATATTATAAACAATCTGCTTCGTTAAAATTTTTCTAAATAGCTTAGGCTATTAAGAAAAATTTGTGCCTAACATCTTATTCATTATATTTGTTTCTTGAAAGAAAGGAATTATTAGAAGTCCCCTTAATTTATTTCAAATAATTATTTTCTCCCAAAATTTATTTTTAGAATATTTTGCTTTCCGTTAGTAGATTTCTAACGAATTTATCTAATTTTGAATATTTTTAAATGAAGCAAGATAGTCTTACATATCAACAAAATTCAACGCAAAACAACGACAATACTTTTTTTATAAATTTTGTTAGTTTGCAGGATGAAATACCCCAAAATTTATTTGTTAAGAAAAAAGATACAATAAAAACAAAATCTGTTTTATTACCCCAAAAAAATATTGTACAAGCCAAAGTTAATGATGTTAGTTATAATAAATTATCATTATTTACTCAGCATGAACTAAAGGTCGTAAATAATAATCCTAAGCCTGTTCAGATTATGAATCAAGACTGGATATATGGAATTTTAATCTTTTGTATTGTGATAATTACAATGGCAAAATTTTTATTCAGTAAAAGATTTAATCAAATTTTTAAAGCTGCCTTTTCAAACAGATTTATTAATCAAATGTTTAGAGAAGGAAATTTGTTTAAGGAAAGAATTGTAATTTTTCTTTTTATTAATTGTGTGTTAATAAATTCTTTATTCATTTTTATTGTCAATAAAATGATAATAAAACTACCCATTGAAGATAGCTTCAGTATAAATTTTTATTTGATTATTATTATAATATTTTTATCATTATTTATTTATAAACTCATTATTTCATTAATAATTGAAAAATTTTTTAAAACTGCTGAGCCTTCATTTTTATACCGAATAAATTTCTTTCTTTTTAACTATATTTCCGGAATAATATTATTACCATTTCTAATCCTAATAATATGCATGAATTCATTGACAATTTTATATTTATGCATTGGATTATATTTTTTAATTATACTATACAGGATTACTAGGATAATAATTATTAAAACTTTATTTTCATTTCTACATTTATTTTTATATATTTGCACGCTCGAAATCCTACCATTATTGGTAATAATAAAGATAATAGATTTGTTGCCTTAAGGTAGTAATTATAGGCTAATTAACTGCCAATTTTTTTTTATTTTAGATAAGTGTAATTAAAAAAATAATAAAATTGAAAGTAAAAAACATACTAGTTTCGCAGCCAAAACCGACTGAATTTGAGAAATCACCTTATTCTCATCTTGTAAACAAATACAATTTGAATATTGACTTTAAAAAGTTTATTAAGATTGAAGGTATAAATTCATGCGAGTTCAGAAAACACAGAATTAATATTTCGGATTACACTGCTGTAATTTTAACAAGCAGGCACGCTGTTGACCATTTTTTCAGAATTTCTAAAGAAATGAGGGTTGAAATTCCTGATTCAATGAAATATTTTTGTATTTCTGAATCAACAGCATTTTATCTTCAAAATTATGTTCAATACAGGAAAAGGAAAATTTTTTACGGGAAACAAAATTTTGCCAATCTTATTGGTATTATAAAAAAACATAGCTCTGAAAATTTCTTATTACCTTGTTCAGAAATCTATAAATTAGATATTCCTAAAATGCTTGAAGCAAACGATATCAAATATAAAAAAGCAATAATTTATCGTACACTTGCAAGCGATTTATCTGATATTGAAATAGAAGGATACGATATGATTGTATTTTTTAGTCCTTCAGGTGTTAAATCAATGATTAAGAATTTTCCCGAGTTTAAACAAAACGGTTCATTGATTGCCGGATTCGGTCCAACCACAGCAAAAGCAATAAAGGAAGCAGGACTTGATTTAGATATTAAAGCACCTTCTAAAGTGGCGCCTTCTATGACTTTGGCAATTGAGCAATATATTCAGAAAGAGAATAAAAAGAAAAAATAAATAAACGTTTTTATATATAAAATCATAATAGAGGCGTTGCTTGCAACGTCTCTTCTGGTATAAAAAAGAAAGTTTAGAACTAAAAAATATCATGGAAACCTTTAAAAAAGAAGAACGTTTATGCAACAAAAAGATTATTAAAAATCTTTTTTCTAAGGCTAATTCTTTTTTTGATTATCCTTTCAAAATTCTATGGATTGAAACTGATATTAAAACAAATTTCCCTGCTCAGGTTCTGATAAATGTTTCAAAAAATAATTTCAAAAAAGCAGTTGATAGAAATAAAATTAAAAGATTGATAAGAGAAGCATATCGAAAAAATAAATTTTCATTTTATGAATTCTTACTTAAGCAAAAAAAACAATGTGCTTTTGCAATCATTTATACCTCCAAAGAAATTCTTTCATATCAAGAGATAGAAAAAATAATAATATTAATTTTACAGCGTTTACAAAAGGAATATGAGAAAAATATTAAGTAATTTTTTTATTTTTTTAATCCGTTTTTATCAATCTGCAATATCACCATATTTAATGTCTTCTTGCAGATATACACCGACTTGCTCACAATACGGAATTGAAGCTATAAAAAAACATGGTCCTTTTAAAGGCGGATGGTTAACTCTGAAAAGATTCCTTTCCTGTGGACCTTGGGGCGGAAGCGGATATGACCCTGTTCCTTAAATTTTTAAACAAAATTAAATACTTTTAAAAAAATGACTTTCTTGAAAAAAATATTTAAAAAAACAAAACTGTTTATTATAATTATTTCAATTGTAATAAGCTCTGTTTTTGGATATAGTTTTATAAATAATGATTTTGAAATTTCCAAAAATATTGACATTTTCGTAACACTTTTCAAACAATTGAATTTGTTTTATGTTGATGACATTAACTCTGGCGAATTGATAAAAACCGGAATTGATGCAATGCTGAAATCTCTTGATCCTTACACAAATTATATCCCCGAGTCAGAACTCGAAGATTATAAATTTATGACTACCGGACAATACGGAGGCATTGGTTCTTTAATTCATCAAAGGGGAGAATATGTTTATATTTCTGAACCCTACGAAGGATTCCCTGCACAAAAAGCCGGTTTAATTGCCGGAGATAAAATTATTGAGATTAATGGAAAATCTGCTAAAGGAAAATCTTCAAGCGATGTTAGTTCAATATTGAAAGGTCAGGCAGGAACAGATGTTACTTTGCTAATCGAAAGAGAAGGTGTGGATGAGCCAATAGAAAAAGAAATACAAAGAGTTAATGTTAAAATTGACAATATTCCTTATTATGGTTTGTTAGATGAAAATATTGCTTATATAAAACTTACCGGTTTTACTCAAAATGCAGGCAAAGAAGTCAAGGATGCTTTTGTTGAACTTTCAAAAAACAATGAATTAAAAGGTGTGATAATAGACCTTAGAGATAATGGTGGTGGATTGCTGATGGAAGCTGTTAACATAGTAAACATTTTTGAAAAGAAAGGGCAGTTTGTTGTTAGCACAAAAAGCAGAATTAAAGAAAGAAACAGAATACATAGAACTTTAAACTCGCCAGTTGACTTGAATATTCCCCTTGTTATTCTTGTAAATAAAAGAAGTGCTTCTGCATCTGAAATTGTTGCAGGTGCAATTCAAGACCTTGATAGGGGAGTTATTATTGGGCAAAAAACTTTTGGTAAAGGTTTAGTACAAAATATTGTTCCACTTAGTTATAATTCAAAACTAAAAATTACTATCGCAAAATATTATGTTCCTAGCGGAAGATGTATCCAGGCTATAGATTATTCTTATAACAACGGAAATCTTGATAGAATCCCCGATTCATTAAAAACAGCTTTTAAAACTAAAAATCAAAGAATTGTTTATGATGGAGGTGGAATTGAACCTGACATTGAAATTGACCTCGAAAATTTAAGCAATATTTCTTACAGCTTACTAACTAAATATTTGACTTTTGATTATGCAAATAATTATAAAAGAAAACATCTTGAAATTGATAAAGCAAAAGATTTCAAAATTACCGATGATATTTATAAAGACTTTGTAAGTTTTTTGTCAGATAAAAATTATGATTATGTTACTCAAAGTGAAAAAAGTTTAGAAATTCTTAAGAAAACTTCTAAAGAAGAAAAATATTTCAGCGACATAGAATCTGAATTTAAAGTGCTGGAAAATAAAATGATTCACAATAAAAAAGATGACCTTAATAATTTTAGTGATGAAATAAAAAGAATATTAAAATCAGAAATAGTTACACGTTATTATTTTAAGAAAGGAAGAATAGAATCTTCTTTAGCTGATGATGAAGCTGTTTTTAAAGCTAAAGAAATTATTAATGATTCTAAAACCTATAAAGCAATGCTTGATGGTTCATATATGAATGTTGAAAAAAATAATAACTCAGATTAATAATATATCAAAATAGCTGACGTTAATTTTATACATTTAAAATTTTCTTGATTGTTTAGGTGAGAGAAATATCAATAAGCGATAAATAATAGACAATAATCAATTTTTTAATGCAAGTATTGAAGAAAGATTTTCATTCAAATGTGTATTTTGTTGCATTAATTCTTATGGCTGCAAGTCTTCCTGTGTCAAAGTTTGCGATGAGTGTTATGCAGTTTGTTATTGTTTTTCTTTGGTTTTTTGCTGATTTTTCTTTTAGTACTGTTTCTACCCGATTTAAAAAAAACAAATTTTTCAAGAATATTATTAGCTTCCTGAATTATTCACTCCTTCTTGCATGCAATAATTTTGTTAATAAATTCAGAATCTTTTTCAAAAACAAAGCTGCAATAGTTCTTACTTCCCTTCTTTTGCTTCATGTAATTGGATTAATTTACACTAGCGATTATTCTTATGCTTTGAAAGACATGCGTACTAAATTGCCACTTCTTGTGTTTCCTGTTATTTTATCTACGATGAATCCAATTGGCAAGAAAAAATTCAATTGGGTGATGCTTCTTTTCGTTGCTTCTGTTTTAATTGGAACTTTCATAAGTACACATGTATTATTAAAACAGGAATTTACGGATATAAGAAAAATTTCAATATTAATTTCCCCTATAAGATTTAGTTTAAATATAAGTATTGCAATATTTACTTTGATATACTTTATTTATAAAAAAGGAGATTTTAACATTTTTGCAAAAATATTATTTGGAATAATCGCTGCTTGGTTAATATTTTTCCAGTTTATTTTAGAATCAGGAATCGGCATAGTAATTTTATTCACACTAAGTTTTCTATTATTGATTTATCTTGTTTTCAATCTAAAGAAAATCTATTTGAAAATCGTAATTATCTGCACACTTGTTTTGGTGCCTATCGTTCTTTTTACTTATGTAAATAATATTGTGGATGATTATTGCGAATCGCCTCAGATTGATTTCAATCAGCTTGAAAAACAAACAGCTCTTGGAAATAATTATAAGCATGATACACTTTCTTTAGGAGTTGAAGACGGGAAATATGTTGGTCTTTATTTGTCAACAAATGAACTTAGAACAGCTTGGAACAAAAGAAGCTCATTTGATTTTGATGGAAACGACCTAAATGAACAACTAATAAAATATACAATCATCAGATTTCTGACTTCAAAGGATTATCGTAAAGATGCAGAAGGAGTTAATAAATTAACCGATAAAGAAATTAGAGCAATTGAAAGGGGCATAGCAAATATAAATTATATCGAAAGTCCAAATTTAAAAACACGAATTTCAAAAATAATTTTAGGATATAATAATCTTAGGTATTCCTATAATCCTAATGGTAATTCAATAATGCAAAGGATTGAATATTGGAAAGCATCGATTGGAATAATAAAACAAAATGTTGTTTTTGGTGTTGGAACCGGAGATATAAAAAATGTTTTTCAAGAACAATATGAAAAAATGAATTCCCCCTTAGAAATTGAAAATCGTTTGCGTTCTCATAACCAATTCTTGTCGATTTTTATTGTTTTTGGAATTTTTGGATTTGTCTGGTTTTTATTCACATTGCTTTATCCTCCTATTAAAACAAAAAAAATGTTTGAATATTTTTATTTTATGTTTTTCGTAATTGCCATTGTCTCGATGCTTACCGAAGATACTATTGAATCACAGGCAGGAGTTACTTTCTTCGCTTTTTTTAATTCTTTCTTTCTTTTTTCGAGGAAAACTTTTCCGAAGTCCCCTTAACAAATTTTAATCACTTTTTTAACAAGGTTCTTGCAATAATTAATAATTACTATCAAATTATTATTTACTTTAGCAAGAGAAAAAAACTGTTTATGAAAAAACTTAGTTTAACTTTTTCATTCGAGGAATATGATTCAATTAATGAATTGAATGATGAAGACAAAACACTGCTTTCAAAAGCTTTAGAAGCAAGTAAAATGGCATACGCTCCATATTCTCATTTTAAAGTTGGTGCTGCGGTTTTGCTTGAAAACGGAAAAATATTTACTGGCAATAATCAGGAAAATGCTGCCTATCCCTCGGGATTATGCGCTGAAAGAGTTGCTGTTTTTGCTGCTGCTTCACATTTTCCCGACATAGCTGTGAAAGCTCTTGCAATCACTGCTAAAGCAAAAGATTTTTCTATTGATTCTCCAATTTATCCATGTGGAGCATGCAGGCAAACTTTCGCAGAATATGAACATCATCACAAAAATAATATTCGTGTAATTGTAATGGGAGAAAAAGGCAAAATCCAAATTTTTGAAAGTATCGAAAATCTTTTACCGTTCATGTTCGTTGAAGATAAGCTGAAAAAATAATTGAAATAAAAATTTAATTTAACTTACCAAATTATAGACATATGAAAACAAAACTTTTATTTTTTTTAATGCTTTTATTGTTCGTTGCAATGAAAAGTGATAAATCTGCTTATGAAATTTATAATGCAAAAGGTAAAGAAACCGACTATTCCAAAATGCTTAATGATGCAAAAAATGCTGACATTATTCTTTTCGGTGAATTGCATAACAATCCGATATGTCATTGGCTTCAGTATGAATTAACAAAAGATGTTCATAAAGTAGTTAAATCAAATCTTGTTCTCGGTGCTGAAATGTTTGAAGCCGATAACCAAATTTTATTGGATGAATATACATCCCAAAAAATCTCAGGAAAAAATTTCGAGTCGCAGGCAAGATTATGGAATAATTATAAAACTGATTATCGTCCTCTTGTTGATTTGGCAAATAAAAACAAACTGAAATTTGTAGCTTCAAATATTCCGAGAAGATATGCTTCAATTGTTAGCAAAAAAGGTTTTGAAGGTTTGGACGAATTAAGCGATGAAGCAAAAAAATACATTGCTCCTTTACCAATAAAATATTCTCCCGAATTGCCGTGCTATAAAAAAATGCTCAGTATGTCGGCGATGATGGGCAAAAAACCTAATCTCAATTTTCCAAAAGCACAAGCAATAAAAGATGCTACAATGGCTTATTTTATTTTAAAAAACTGGGAAAAAGGTTTAACATTTTTGCATTTCAACGGAACTTATCATTCAAATGATTATGAAGGAATTGTATGGTATTTGAAACAGGAAAATCCGGATTTGATAATTTTAACAATTGCTTCGGTTCAGCAAAAAGATATTGAAAAACTAGATGATGATTCAAAAAATCTTGCCGATTATATTATTTGTATTCCGGAGAGTATGACGGGGACTTATTAGAAGCCCCCTTAAGCAAAAGTATATAATAAATTTGCTACAAAATTCCAGAGAGTAACAACAGCAATTGCAAAGAGTTTTGACAAATAAAAATGTTTTTTGAATTTGCTGACTAAAATCCAAAGAATTAAAGTATTTATTCCCAGCCCAATTAATGAGATTGCCAAAAACTTAATGTATTCAACTGCTACCTCCGGATTTTGACTTTGGAAAGTCCACCAACGGTTTAAAAAATAGTTTGTTGAAGCGGCAAAAGTAAAACCTATTGCATTGGAAACATATTTTGGAATTTT
>CAYLPA010000122.1:0-1265 GCA_964385385.1 uncultured Saprospiraceae bacterium
CATAAATGAAGTTAAAAAAGAATATTGCAATCAGTAATTCGGGATTTATTTTTAATCCTGAAACAGGGGAATCTTTTTCCGCAAATCCTATTGGTGTTCAAATCTTTAATCTTTTAAAAGATGATAAAGATTTTTCTGAAATAAAAAAACAGATAATGGAAAACTACACTGTTGACGAGCCGACTTTTGAAAAAGATTTCAATGACTTTACTTATATGTTGAACAACTACAATTTAATTGATGCTGAAGATGAAGAGAAAGCTTAATATTGCTATCACAGGTTTAAATGCTGTTGACAGTCCGGGTCCAGGTGTTGCCGTAGCACGTGCTTTGAAAGAAGCAGAATCTCTTGATGCGCGAATTATTGGATTCTTTTATGAGTCATTGGAGCCGGGAAATTATATGCATCATCTGATAGATAAAACTTATCAAATCCCTTATCCAACAACAGGAATAGATGTTCTTTTAGAACGTCTTAAATATATAAACTCAAAAGAAAAAATTGATATTATTATTCCAAATTTTGATGCTGAATTATTTTCTTTTATGAAAATAGAACCTCAGCTAAAAAAAATGGGTATTAGCACTTTTCTTCCAACCATAGAACAATTTGAAGAACGCCAAAAAATAAACCTGCCTGAATTTGGGAAAAAATACAATATTAATGTTCCTGACAGCAAAGCAATTTATAATGCTTCCGAAGCAAACGATTTATCACCTGAATACACCTTTCCGATGGTTGTTAAAGGAAAATTCTATGAAGCATACATTGCTCATAATATTGAGGAGGTTAAAACTTATTTTCATAAAATTAATGCAAAATGGGGGCTTCCTGTTATAATCCAGAAATTTGTTAAAGGCAATGAATTTAACGTTACCGGACTCGGTGATGGCAAAGGAAACTCTATTGCAATTGTGCCAATGCGTAAACAATATATCACTGACAAAGGAAAAGCCTGGGGTGGAATTTCTGTTGCCGACAAAAAAATGATTGAACTGACTGAAGAATTTATTAGTCAAACCAAATGGAGAGGTTGTTTTGAGTTGGAGCTAATGAAAAACAGTAAAAATGAATTTTATCTGATGGAAATCAATCCGCGAATGCCTGCCTGGATTTATCTCTCTGTAGGCGTTGGGCAAAACATTCCTGAAGCACTGGTAAAGCTTGCTCTCGGAGAAAAAGTTAAACCTTTTAAAGAATACTCCGTAGGAAAATTATTTATTCGTTATTCTTATGAAATGATTGTTGATATTTCAGAATATCA
>CAYLPA010000122.1:1365-8040 GCA_964385385.1 uncultured Saprospiraceae bacterium
AAAGATATGAACGTCCGGCATTGAATAAGCTGGAAAGTGATATGCCAAGTAAAGCAGGCACAAAAACCACCTACAAACCAATGACTCATATTGATGGAGTTGCAGTTAAGGATTTAATTGAAAACTATGGCTCACCACTATTTGTTATTTCTGAAAAAACAATAAGAAAAACATTTAAAGATGCTAAAAGAGCTTTTACAACAAGATATCCAAAAGTGCAATTTGCATGGTCGTACAAAACAAATTATGTAAGTGCAGTTTGCAATGTGTTTCATCAGGAAGGTTCATGGGCGGAAGTTGTCTCGGGCTTTGAATATGATAAAGCTCTTGGTAATGGTGTAAGCGGGAAAAAAATAATTTTCAACGGACCCGATAAATCAGAAAAAGACCTTGTGAAAGCCATTCAAAACGATTCCTTAATTCATATTGACCATCTCGAAGAATTATACACAATTTTGAAACTATCGAATGAATTAAAGAAAAAACCCAAGGTAGCAATTCGTGTAAATATGGACACAGGAATTTATCCAATGTGGGACCGTTTCGGTTTTAATTATGAAAACGGTCAAGCATGGGATGCACTGAATAAAATTATGCTATCAAAAAAATTGGAATTGGTTGGATTGCATACTCATATCGGCACTTTTATGCTTAGCCCTCAAGCTTATGGTGTTGCTGCAAGTAAATTAGCTGATTTGGCTTCAGGCATTCAACAAAAATATAATCACTATATTAAATATATTGATATGGGTGGAGGGTTTGCATCCAAAAACACTTTGAAAGGAGCTTATTTGCTCGGCTCTGACACAAATCCTACTTTTGACGATTTTGCCGAAACCATTACAAGTGCTATCATTAACAGCAATATTAATCCTGAACATATGCCTACTTTATTTCTTGAAACAGGCAGGGCTTTGATTGATGAAGCAGGATTTTTATTAGGTACTGTGATTTCAAACAAAAGATTATCCAACGGAAAAAGAACTACTATTCTTGATTCAGGCGTAAATATTCTTTTTACTTCTTTCTGGTATGACCATAAAATTACACCTGCTCAGGAGTTTACTTATTATACAGAAGACACAGTTCTTTATGGTCCATTATGTATGAATATTGATGTTATCAGAGAAAATGTAACTCTTCCACTGCTGAACAAAGGCGACAATATTATTATTCATGATGTTGGAGCTTACAACATGACACAGTGGATGCAATTCATTACTTTGAGACCTAATATTGTTATGATTAATCCTGAAGGAAATGTTGATATTATAAGAAAAGGAGAAAATATTGATAGTGTTAATTCTTTTGAGCAAATTCCTGAACATTTACGAAAATTTGAATTGTAAACTTTTGTAGAATTAAAATTATATTTATGCGAATCGTTTTAAGGATAAAAGATATTTTCCCAAATTTTATAAAAAGTATTTATAACAGCTATTCCCAGATATTTTTTTCAAACAACTGGGTACTGGCAATTATTCTTATTTGTGTTTCCTTTTTTGATGTTTATGCAGGAATCAGTGGATTAGTTGCGGTTGTCTTTTCGAATACACTTGCATATTTAATTGGTTTTAATCGTGTAAATATAAAATCAGGATTTTATGGTTTCAACAGCTTGTTAGTTGGATTAGGGCTGGGAGTTTATTACAACCCCGGAATAGAATATTTGATGATTTTGCTATTTGCTTCAATGCTGACATTGTTTGTTACTCTTGCATTTGAAGGAGTTGTTGGAAAATACGGATTGCCCTATCTTAGTTTATCTTTTCTAATAGGAATTTGGGCTGTTACTCTTGCTTCACGGGAATTTACTGCTTTAACTGTCAGCGAAAGAGGAGTTTACAGGATAAACGAAATGTATGCTCTTGGTGGCATTTCTTTAGTAAATATTTATGATTGGTTCAATCATATCAATCTACACGAATCCATAATAATGTATTTTAAATCTATCGGTGCAATATTTTTTCAATATCATTTGTTTGCAGGGGTTTTGATTGCAATAGGAATATTAATCTACTCAAGAATATCATTTTTATTATCCTTGATAGGATTTTTTTCTGCCTATTATTTTTATTATATTATTGGTGCAGACTTAGGCGAATTGAGCTATAGCTACATTGGATTTAATTTTATTCTTACTTCTATAGCAATTGGTGGTTTTTTTATTATTCCATCAAAATATTCTTTTCTATGGGTAATTCTTTTAACACCATTGATATCAATAATTATTATTAGCACAAATATAATTTTTTCGGTTTATCAGTTATCAATTTATTCTCTTCCTTTCAACATTGTTGTTTTATTATTTTTATATGCTCTAAAGTTTAGAGAACGTTATTTTACAAAACCTGAATTAACAATATTACAGCAATTTTCTCCTGAGAAAAATCTTTATTCTCAACTGAATAATAAAATACGCTTCGACAATTATAAATATTTTCCATTGTCCTTACCCTTCTGGGGCGACTGGATAGTTTCGCAAGGACATGAGGGTGAAATAACTCATAAAGAAGAATGGAAACATGCCTGGGATTTTCTTATTAAAGATGAAAATGGAAATACGTTCTCAGGAAAAGGTGATAGCAAAGAAGATTATTATTGTTATAATAAACCGCTAATTGCTCCCGGCGATGGAGTAGTAGAAGAAATAATTAACAATGTTGAAGATAATGAAATCGGAGAAGTGAACCTTAAAGAAAACTGGGGTAATTCAATTATTATCAAACACAGGGATTTGCTTTACTCACAAATAAGTCATATTAAAATAGACAGCTTTCAGGTTGAAAAAGGCGATATGGTAAAGAAAGGAGATTTATTGGCTTATTGCGGCAATTCGGGGCGTTCTCCTGAACCTCATGTTCATATGCAGATTCAAACAACTCCTTTCATAGGTTCAAAAACTCTGAAATATCCCATAGGACAATATATTCTTAAAAACAATTCTGAATTTGAGTTTCAATCATTTATAATTCCTGAAGAAAATGACTTGATTTCAAATATCGAAAAATCGGAATCATTATACAGGGCTTTCCGTTTTATTCCGGGACAAAAAATTAGTTTTAAAGTTGTTGATTCCAATGAAATTGAAAAAATTGTAAACTTTGAAGTTCAAGCTGACATTTATAATAATACATTTATTTATTGCAAGAAGACAAAATCAAAAGCTTATTTCAAATACGACAATATGATATTTTATTTTACTCATTTTCAAGGAAACAAAAAATCATTTCTGTTTTATTTTTATCTTGGAACTTACAAAGTACTTTCAGGATTTTATAAAAATTTATTGATTACTGATTCTTATCCTTTAAGTGCTTTAAATAATAAATTTTTAATATTTTTTCAGGATTTCGTTGCTCCATTTTTCCTATTTATGAAATCTGTATATACTTTGAAATATTTGAGTATTGATGAAGTTTTTGATGAAAGCACAATCTTATTAAAATCAAAAACCGAAGTTAAATTTGGAAGAAAAATTACAAAGAAACTTGATTTCGATTTTGAAATTGATAATGAAGGAATTCATAAATTTACGATTATTGATAAAAAGTTAAAAATTGAAGCAGTAAGAATTTATGAAGAAGTTTAAATCAAATATATATTTCATTTTAAAAAAGCTTAAAATAATTTTGTTGCTGATATTTTTCAGTTCTATTTTTCTATCAGCAAAATCTCAGGATGTTATAGATTTTAATACTGTTAACACTAAAACATACGATTATTATTTTCAAGGTAATTGGGACAGCTTGATTGATATAGGAGAAAAAGCATTAAAATCTGATATTGATTATTTTTATTTGAGAATCAGATTAGGAATCGCATATTATGCAAAAACAAATTATCGTAAAGCAATAATCCATTTAGAAAAAGCTTATAAATATAATTCTTCTGACCTAACAACTCTCGAATATCTTTATTTTTCTTATATAAATTCAAAGAGAACTGCCGATGCCATTGCTTTAGCAAATGACTTACCTGCATCTCTTAAAGAGAAATTAAATATTAGTAAAAGTAAATTTATCAATAATGTTTATTTTGAAACAGGACCGATACTAAGTAATAATATTACGAAAAACGGGGAACTTGTTCTTAATAAATTTAATTATGTTTATACCGAAACCGACCTCGTTGATGATATTTATTATACTCATTTCGGCTTAAAACAAAATATTATGAAAAGAGTATCTCTCTACTATGGATACAGTAATATCAACATAAATAAACAAAAAATAATAACCATAGGAATTTTTGATACTATCGACCATTATTCTACAAAACAAAATGAGTTCTACATTAATGCCAGTGTGTTTCTCGGAAATGGTTATAATCTGACCCCTGCTTTTCATCTTATTAATGATGAATACCAAAGCTTTGAATTTAAAGGTTTTGACACTATTTATTTTTTACCCAATTATAGAAAAATTGATACATCATTTAATAATATTGTTGCATCTCTTTCTCTTACGAAAGATTATTCAATATTTAACTTTAATCTTTTTGGAACTTATTCCGATTTGAACAATAGAGAACAAAAAACATACGGTTTATCAATAACTTGTTACCCTAAAGGAAATTTAAATATTTATACAAATTCAACATTGGCAAATTTTAACGAAAACAAAAAAAATCGTCTGATTTTTCATCAATTAGTAGGTTTTAAATTATCTAATTCAACTTGGTTTGAAGGGTGGGTAACTTTTGGAAATGTCGAAAACTATAACGAAAGCAATGCTTTTATTGTTTATAACATCCCCGATGAAGTTGACTATAAATATGGAGGAACATTTATTTTATCTTTATTTGAAAATATTGAATTATCTTTGCGTTATATAAATACATCTAAAAAAAGTACTAATATTTATTATCGTTCATTCGATCAAAAGAATTATAAAACAAAAGATTATACTTATACAAATCAAAGTATAATAGGAGGAATAAAATGGAAATTTTAAAAAGAAAATCAATTCTAATTATTACAATAATATTGTTTTCTGTAAATATTACAAATGCTCAAAGCTATGATGAAATAATACAGGCATTTTCTTCAAGTTATACTCAGGAAACAAATGGAGAATATTCAAAAGCAATAAATACTCTTAAAGCCGTTTATGATGAAAATTCTTATGAAATAAATCTGCGATTAGGATGGTTGAATTATATGTTAGGCTTATTCACCGAATCTCAAACATATTATCAAAAAGCTATCACTTTAAAACCTTATTCTGTTGAAGCAAAATTGGGTTTTGCTTATCCCGCTTCTGGACTTGGAAACTGGGATCAGGTGAAAAACAAATATTTTGAAATTCTGAAAATTGATCCCCAAAACTCTTTGGTAAACTATCGTCTTGGCTCAATTTATTATGGAAAAGAAGATTATATCTCTGCAAAAAAATATTTTGAAAAAGTTGTAAATCTTTATCCTTTCGACTACGATTCAGTTATTATGTTAGCCTGGACATGTTTGAAAAAAAGTGAATTTCGTGAAGCAAAAGTTTTATTCAACAAAGCATTGATGATGAAATCTGATGACGAATCAGCTTTGGAAGGTTTGAAGTTGATAAAATAAAGAAAAATATTCTTTACTAAATTTGTTTTTAAAAGGTGTCCATCAACTCTGATTTAACATCTTACAATTTCTTTTTATACCTTGAATTAACCAAAAACACTCCTCCTAAAATCAATAATATCCAGACCAAATTAAAGATTCCGAATTTTTCACCATCAATAATTCCAAAAATAATAGCAACAACAGGAATCAAATAAGTTACGGAAGAAGAAAAAACAGCATTTGTAATTTGTATCAAACGATTAAAAAGCATTAATGCTAAAGCAGTTCCAAAAATTGATAGAATCGTTACATATCCAATTCCTTCCCATAATGCAGGATTGTGTGCAACTTTATTAACAAAACCTGTGAAGAAAAATAAATATATCACAACAGGAAAACCAGCAGTAAAAAAAGCAAAAACAGTTATGGTAATTGAATCAATATCCTGAAAAAAAGTTTTAACAATATTGGCATTAAAAGCATAGCAAATAGAAGCAATAAGAATAAAAGAAGCATATAAAAAATTAAGATTTACATTTCCATCGCTTAAAGATGTAATTAATCCAATTGCTCCAATAAGTGCAACAATAACTCCTAAAAAGCTTAGCCAAGCTGCTTTTTGTTTAAAAAATATTAGTCCGACAATTAGAGTAAACAAAGGTGTTAGAGAATTTAATATTCCTGTTATATAACTATCAAGAACAGTTTGCCCGATTGGAAAAAGGAAAGCAGGAATTACATTACCAACAAAACCCGAAACAAACAACCATTTCCATTTATTCTTGGGGATTCTTTTAAAACGCTTAATCGCAAAAGGAAGTAAAAACAAAAATGTAATTGTAATTCTTAAAGCTCCAACTTCTATATAAGAAAAATAAGTTAATCCCTTCTTTATTAAAATAAATGAGCTGCCCCATACAATAGCAAGAGCAACTAAAATTGCCCATGGAATTATCTTATTTTTCGTTTGATTATTCATAAAGAAAAATGCAAATATATACCAAAATTTATTCTTATGTGGTTTTGATTTGATAATCTTGGATTGTTTTAAAAAAGTCTATTTGTTTGTTTACTAATAAAAAACAATGCGAATAACACAAAAAATTGATGTTAGAATATTCAAA
>CAYLPA010000123.1:0-8019 GCA_964385385.1 uncultured Saprospiraceae bacterium
TCTGATGAACATTACAGATATTCCTTCTAATAAATAAACCTATTTTACAGCAATTTTTCTACAAACAACAAAATCATCTCCAGAAATTTTCAACATATAAATCCCCTGATTTAAGCTGCTAACATCCAAATTATGTCTATTCACACCTGCTGAACATGTTCT
Source organism: uncultured Saprospiraceae bacterium (assembly GCA_964385385.1). Taxonomy (GTDB): domain Bacteria; phylum Bacteroidota; class Bacteroidia; order Bacteroidales; family CAYLPA01; genus CAYLPA01. The sequence continues at coordinate 163 of CAYLPA010000123.1, forward strand.
ATTTTTGCAATAACAAGTACTACCGGTAACATCAATGATGTCAATTTTAAATTCTTGTTTTTTCTTCGACAAAAAAGAAATATTCAGATAATCATTTGTAGGATTTGGATAAATTTGAAAATTTTCAAGTTCGTTAGTTTCCTTAATTCCTGTAAGAGATGATGTATATGATGCTTCCCAGCCTCCTGCTGTTTTAACAAAATTAGAACGAAAAAACACCTGTAATTTTCCATTATAAGAAGTAACCGAAGGAGGTAAAGAATCGCCTGAAAACTCTCCAAGAATCTGACCTGTATGATTATCAATAATCCTTAGATAATCGGTGGAATGAACATCAAAATAATTAAAACTAATTGTTGCTGTAACAGCATTTGGTGGTTCAATTTTCCATCTACAAGTATTAGTAGTATGATAATTATTTGAACCACTGCCATCTTCAAAAGTTCCGCTTGGGGCAGTAAGATAAGTAGTTCCGCTACAAAAAACTGCTAAAGTTGATTTGTAGGTAGCAATAAACCCCGGTAAAACATTCACACTGTCAGAAACAAATTCAACTAACATTCTGTCTCCGGTAGAAGTTATGATGGGCGGCAAACTGTTTCCTGAAAAACTTCCAAGTAATGGTGAAGTTGTTAATGCTCCATCATAGACTTTCACAAAATCTTTTACATTTTCGGTTTCAAAATTTAGAAATTCGAGTTTAATATTTAGCACAGAATCCTGGGGAGCAATTAACCACAAACAACTCGAATTATTTTGATAATCGTAAACTGGTCCACTTCCATCGTCAATTGTACCATCAATAGAATTTAAAGTTGAGGAAGCACTGCAATAATAAGGATAGATATAATTTATTGTGTCGGGAAAACAATTCAACACCACTTCCTGACCATAATTAAAAATACTGCTTCCGGGAGTTAAATCATTCAGATAAAAATAACCATCATTGTATCCACCCCATCCCCAGTTAAAATGAAAATAATTTGTATCTTGATAACCATCTAAAACAAAAGCATGCCCACTGGTTCCAATCAATGAATCTGCTGTCCATCCGGCATAATACATTGGCATTTTATTATCAAGATGCCATTTTATTGTATCAATCCAGTTAATGCTTGTACTATCTTTGAATAAATATTCTGTTGTGGGCAAGTATTTAAAGAATGTTTTTAAAGAATAAGCTGTTTTATGATTATACATTCCTGAGCCATTTGGTCCATATCGAAGGTCACAAGAAACTCCAAGATGAAATAATAATTCCGCAATTGCACTATTGCTTTTATTCAAGCTAAGCGGCATTTCATTCCAGCGATAAGTTGTGTTAGCAAAGTCTGCACTCAATTGTCCATAAGTAGAATCAAGATAAGAATAGGAAGATGTTCCCTGCTCAGGCCATCGATAATAATTTGCAACCTGCCCCATTGCTGTTGGCACACATCCTGCATATGCATGACCACCAACACCATTTACATCTTCGGGACAAGCTTCATTATAATACATACCCTGATTCCACTTGGTTTTTAACAATGGCTGTATAGATTTTGCTTTTTTAATATTAATGTCGTTAATATCAACTTTCAAATAATAATTCCATTCGTTAATATTATCAGAAAAATCAAATGCTTGATTCGAGCTTTCTATAATACCTAAAATTTGTTGTTTATACTTTTTCATCCAACTTATAAAAGATGGAGATTGATTCTTTGTTTGATAAAATCCATCAAAAGAATATGCTAAAATGGGTTTAATCCTAAAATCTGATGATGTGATAATCCATCCACCATTTTTAAAATTAAAAACATAGAAAACTGCTTTAGAATTTATTTTTTCTTCAACAGATTTCGTTATTTCTAACTGTTGATAGTCTCTGTGAGAATATTGGTTAGCTCTCTCGTAAAAAAAATTCTTTGCAAAAGTTTGAGCATTTTTTTTAGAAATATTCTGAGAAAATCCTATAGTTATTATCCCTAAAAAAAATATTATAAACAATAATTTTGTTTTAGTCATAAAAAAAATATTAAATGAAAAATTAAAAAATATTCAATTTTTTATTGAATGATAATTTTGCGATTCACAATCATTGTTTCACCTAAAATTCTCAAAATATATACACCTTGTGAAAGTTGTGAGACATCAATGTTTTTTAAATACAAATCACCATTAGAATCTTTAATCGCATCAGAATAAACTTCTTTGCCTGATACACTTAATATCTCAACAATGAAATCTTGGTTTTCTTTCGAATTAAAAGATATGTTAATAATATCTTCGGCAGGATTCGGATATATAGAAATTGACTTACTAAAATCATTTTCGTTTATTCCAACATTTGAAGAATATGTCGCATCCCAGCCATCATTATTATTTGAATTATTTGTATAGAAAAGGATATACATTTTTCCACTGCTTGATGTAACTGAAGGCGGAATTGAAGAACCTGAATATTCAGCGAGTAATGTTCCTGAGCTTGAATTAAGGTCATAGATTTTAATGAAATCATCATTAGGTTCAACATCAAATTTTGTAAAATTAAGAGTTATTGAACTCGCATTTGGAGGTTCAATCATCCATTTGCACATAGTTCCGTCATTATAATTATTCACCCCGCTCCCATCACTAAATGAATCGGAAGTTGCAATTAATGAAACTATTCCGTTGCAGTAAACAGGCAAAGTGGATTTATACGAAGCATGCCAGCCCGAAAATACAGTATTTGTATTTGATGAAAATTTCACTAACATTTTATCACCTGTAGAGGTAACAGATGTTGGAAGTGAAGTCCCTGAAAATGTTCCAAGAATAGTTGAACCCGTAGTAGTTCCATCATAAACAGTAACAACATCATTGTTACTCTCAGTTTCGAAACGGTCAAATTCAAGAGTTATACTGGAAACAGGTTCCTGAGGTGATATTAACCAATAACAATCAACATCGTTAAGATAATCTGTGTTCCCGCTTCCATCTTCAAAAACCCCTTCGACAGAAGTTAAGGTTTTTATTCCATTACAATAATAAGGATATCCGTTTCCGGGCTGAATATTAATAATTGCTCGTTGCCCGTTTGTAAAACTATAAGAACCGGGATTAAGATTTGTTGTGTAATAATATCCGTCATAACTCCCGCTCCAACCCCAATTGAAATGAAAATAACTTGTGCCTTGGTATCCATCACAAACAAATGCGTGTCCCGCACCATAACCGGAAGGATAGCCCGAATAAACCAAAGGTCTGTTATTATCAATATTATTTCTTAATAAAGTATTCCATGAAGAATTTGAATAAGAATATCTTGATTTAACCTGAATTGAAGTGGAATATTTAAAATAAGTTTTTAAAGCACTACTGACGCTGTATGTATTTGCACTAGAACCACTAGGAGAATAATTCATATCAATCGACACTCCGCAATGATACATAAGTGTTGCAACAGCGTTATTTGGTTTGTTATTAATAACATTAACCATTTCATTCCATTTATATGTTGTAGTCCCAAAATTTGCAGACAAATAACCATAGGAAGTACTATAGCCATAAGAGCCATATCCCTGTTCAGGAAATTTAAAGTAATTCATCACCTGAGCCATTGCAGTTGCTACACAACCTGCATAAGTACGTCCTCCGGGACCATCAATATCAAGGGGGCATAATTCGTTATAATATTTCCCTTGGTCCCACTCAGTTGTAAGCAATGGTGAAACTGATTTAGTTCCATTTAAAATGACAAATTTATTTTTTTCATTTGTCATTAATTTATTCCATTCTTTTTTTATTTCATTACTTGCTTCAGCCTTTGACTCTCTCAGAAAAATTATCTGCTCTTTATAATTATTCATCCAATTCTGAAAAGCAGGAGGTTGATTTTCGTTTTCATAATTTCCTTTAAAGGAATATCCAAAAACAGGATATGTAATATCATCGGCAGAAACAATTACAAAGCCATTATCATTATCGAAATTAAAAATATAATAAAGGGGTTCGTTTTTATTTTCTTCAACGAACACATCTTTTATTTTAATATTCATATTTTCTATCTGGTTAAATTGAAAAGCCTTTTGGTAATAAAAATTTAATGCTACTTTTTCAGCAACTTCAATTTTTACAATTTTCGAAAACACATTGTGCGAGAAAGAAAAAACAAGGATTGTTATAATTAATAGTTCTTTAAATTTCATATTAAAATCAAGGTTATTTATTTGCGGGGCAAATATAATAACTTTCTAAAAATAATTCTTAAGTTCTTACGAAGTTTTTTATAATTTCGTTAATTATTTCAAACATCATTATATAATGAAATTATTGATAAAAAACATCAAGGAACTTATTCAAGTTGAAACTCAGGCAAAAGAGAAAGTTTCTGGCAAAGAGATGGCTAAATTGAATACAATAAAAAATGCTTACCTGTTTATTGAAAAAGGCTTAATTACAGAATTCGGCGAGATGGATAATTTTAAAAAAGATTCATCTGAACTATCGAATACAAAAACAATTGATGCAAGTGGGAAAATGGTATTTCCTGCCTGGTGTGATTCTCACACTCATATTGTTTATCCCGGAAGTCGTGAAATAGAATATATTGATAAAATTAAAGGATTGTCTTACGAAGAAATTGCAAAAAGAGGCGGAGGCATTCTTAATTCAGCAAAAAAATTACATGACACATCCGAGAAAGAACTTACAGAGCAAGCACTCCAACGTATTGATGAAATGATTTCCTACGGAACCGGAGCCATTGAAATAAAAAGTGGCTACGGACTAAATACTGAAGATGAAATTAAAATGTTGAAAGTAATCCGGGAATTAAAATCATTGACTCCCGCAACAATAAAATCCACTTTTTTGGGAGCACATGCTGTGCCTAAAGAATACAAAGGAAATCAGGGAGCTTATGTTGATGTTATTGTTGATGAAATGCTTCCTATTATTGCGAAAGAAAATTTAGCTGATTATGTTGACGTATTTTGCGACAGAGGATTTTTCACAGTTGAAGAAACCGATAAAATTTTGAATGCAGCAGCAAAATATGGAATTCGTCCAAAAATTCATGCTAACGAATTAGACTATTCGGGAGGAATTCAGATAGGTGTAAAACACAATGCTATTTCAGTTGACCACCTTGAATATACAGGCGATGATGAAATAAAAGTTTTGCTTGATTCCGAAACTATGCCAACTATTCTTCCAGGAGCAGCTTTTTTCTTAAATATGATTTTGGCTCCTGCACGAAAAATGATTGATGCCGGTCTTCCTATAGCAATGGCAAGCGATTTTAATCCGGGCTCTTCTCCTTCAGGAAACATGCAGTTTATTTTATCTCTTGCCTGCATCGAATATAAATTGACTCCTGAAGAAGCCATCAACGCAACTACTATCAATGGTGCCTATGCAATGGAACTTAGCGATAAATTGGGAAGTATTGCTGTTGGGAAAAAAGCAAACATTTTTATCACTAAAAAAATTCCAACTTACGCTTATATGCCATATTCTTATGGTAATAATAAGGTAGAAACAACAATTATTAATGGTGAAATAATTTAACAAAAACAGAATTTAAATTTTAGAAAGATGAAACAAATTATTGAATGCGTTCCTAACTTCAGCGAAGGACGAAACGAAAATATCATAAAGCAAATAACGGATGAAATAGAAAAAGTTGAGGGAGTAAAACTTCTTGATGTTGACCCTGGAAATGCAACAAACCGTACAGTTGTAACTCTTGTTGGGACTCCCGATGAAGTTTGCGAAGCAGCATTTCAAGCAATAAAAAAAGCACAGGAGTTGATTGACATGAGCAAACATCATGGAGCTCATCCCCGATTCGGAGCAACAGATGTTTGTCCGCTTGTTCCTGTTTCAAATATTACAATGGATGAAGTTATTGAATATGCTCACAAACTTGGAAAACGAATTGGTGAAGAACTGGGCATTCCTATTTATTTATATGAATCTGCAGCATTGACAGAGAAACGCAGAAATTTAGCAAACTGCCGTTCAGGAGAATACGAAGGAATAGCAAAACGAATTACTACTCCCGAATGGAAACCTGATTTTGGTCCCGCTAAATTCAATGCAAAATCCGGTGCAACTGCCGTTGGAGCAAGAAATTTTCTTGTTGCTTATAACTTTAATCTTAATACAACATCAACAAGGCGAGCAAACGCAATTGCCTATGATGTTAGAGAACGAGGACGTCCTAAAAGAGAAGATGGAAAAGTAACAGGAAAGATAATTAAAGACGAAAAGGGAAATCCAGTGATGATGCCCGGAACATTAAAACATACAAAAGCTATAGGCTGGTTTATTGATGAATATGGTGTTGCTCAAATTTCTATGAATTTGACGAATATTGACGAAACACCAATTCATGTTGCTTATGATGAAGTTTGTAATAAAGCAATGGAAAGAGGTATTAGAGTAACAGGTTCGGAACTTGTAGGTGTTGTTCCAATAAAAGCAATGCTCGAAGCCGGCAAATATTATCTAAAAAAACAAAATCGTTCTTTAGGAATTTCCGATAATGAAATTATTAAAATAGCTGTAAAATCTTTAGGTCTTGATGAACTTTATCCTTTTGAACCAGATAAAAAAATTATTGAATATATGCTTGAAGATAACTCAAAAAAGAAGCTCGTTGATATGACACTAACTGATTTCACTCATGAAACAGCTTCCGAATCACCAGCTCCAGGTGGAGGGTCAATATCAGCATATATGGGTTCAATGGGTTCAGCTTTAGGAACAATGGTAGCAAATCTTTCATCGCATAAACGCGGATGGGACGAACGCTGGGAAGAATTCAGCAAATGGGCTGAAAAAGGAAAATACTATCATGATGAACTTCTGAAAATGGTTGATGAAGATACCAATGCTTTTAATAAAATTATGGATGCTTTCGGACTGCCAAAAAAATCTGAAGAAGAAAAAATTGAAAGAAAAAAAGCAATTCAAGATGCTACCAAATACGCAATTGAAGTTCCCTTTAAAGTTATGGTGCTTTGCTTCGAATCAATGAAAGTTATGAAAGCTATGGCGGAATTCGGAAATCCAAATTCCGTTACCGATGCAGGTGTTGGAGCATTAGCAGCTACAGCAGGAGTTCGTGGTGCTTTTCTTAACGTAAAAATAAATGCTTCGGGTTTAGAAGACAAAAATTATGTCGATGACATTGTTTCAAAAGCCGAAGAAATTGAGAAAAAAGCCATTGTTTTTGAAAGCGATATTTTAAAAATTGTTAATGGAAAGATTTAAGGGGACTTCTATTTTTTCCATTTGCAAATTATTGAGAATATGTAATAAAAACTTAATGACTCAGAATCTATTAAATTTGAATATAGATTTTAGCCTTTTTACATTAAAAAAAGAATATTTTGATTATCAAGGCAAATTGCATAATTGCAATCATGTTTATCGTGTAATGTGTCATTGCCTTTATATCGGCAGCAAATTAAACCTTCCAAGAGAAACGAAGTTAGCTTTCTGTGGTGCATTTATTCACGATTTTTCAAGAAAACACGATGGTTTATGTTCTCAACATGGTTTGTGGGCAACTCAGGAAAAATTTAATCTCTTTAAAGATATATTTCTCTCTGTAGGAGTATCAGAAAAAGATTTTGAAGAAATAAAACTTGCTGTAAAAAACCATTCTGAGCAATTTGATATTTCAAAATCACATCCTTTTTATAAAACTTCTGCTCTTTTGAAAGATGCTGACGCACTTGACAGAATTCGGCTTGGGGATGATAACCTAAATCCAAAATATTTAAGATTTAATGAAACTCACGAATTTATTCCTTTTGCTAAAGAATTATTTTTAGAGACAAGAAATTCAGAAATAAAGAATTTTTTTGAAATTTTAAATAT